>JAITKH010000012.1 GCA_031278535.1 Planctomycetota bacterium
CGTTTGTAAACAAGGCATTGTAACCCGGGAAGGCGTCGGCCTGAAGAGAGCCCCTCCAGCCCGAGAGCACTCCCTCCGGCCACTCGCGCCTGTGATTGGGACTGAATTGATAAAACAGGGAGGGATGCTTCCGGTCGCCTCGATACACCCACAGCCTGCCGGTCTTCACTCCGCGCTTCCCGCTCGGGTCCTGCACCTCCACCGGCGTGTCGTCGGTGTGGAGAACCTCCGAGCGCAGGACCTCTTCCCGCATAAGGCTGGCAAAGGCCGTCAGCATATGCGCACCCTCGGCCATCCAGCCGCACATGGTGGAGCGGGCGATCTGCACTCCCATCCGTGACAGCATCGCCTCCTGCCGGTTCAGGGGAATGTGGTCGGCATATTTAGTCGTCACCACCAGAGCGAGAAGGCCGGGACCGGGCAGTCCCTTTTCGATCGGCGAATCGTTCCGGTTCTCCGCCACCGTCACCTGGCCCTCGCAGGCGTTGGGACAGGCGTACACCGGACGGACAATTTCACGGATGTAGGCGCTGCCAGGATGATAATCCAGTTCCCGGCGCATTTCCTCGCCGATGCGGATCTTCTCGCTGCCGCAGGGCTGGCAGACCAACTCCTCCGCCGAAGGCTCACTCACCACCCGCTCCACCGGCAAATCGGCGGGAAGGCTTTGCCGGCCATGACCCTTCCGCTTCGCCTTGTCTTCGGGCTTCGCCTCGGCGGAAACAGCCTCCGCCTCAACCGCTACGGACAGGGTCTGCCCGAAGAGGGCAAGCTGTCCATCCGCCGCCAGTTTTTCCGATTTCCGACCAAAGCGAAAATGACGCAACAACAGCAACTCGTGTTTGAGCCGCTCAATAATCTGCTCCTTCTTTTCCAGCTTCGAATAGAGTCCCTCCATCATCTCTTTGAGAAGAGAGGCGTCGTCAGGAAGGGAATCAACGCCGGGTATCGTCTCCGTCGCGCTCATAGCGCATGTACTTATACCATGCCGGAAACAATTTTCAGCGTAAAAAAACCGTTTTTTCGGTATTTTTTGTGATTTTTTGCCATCGCTCTACGGAAGGGAGAAGCGACGGGATTTCCCGAGCTTCCTGACCGCCAGGGGATTCACCCCTTCCAGCAACGCCGAGAGTTCCATGGACGTGATCGTGAGAACAGGCGACCCCTCGGGCGCGGGAAAAGGAAACGTCCCCCGTTCAAGGCGTTTGTACCACAGCGCCAGGCCATCCCGGTCCCAATATAATATCTTCACCCGGTCGCGACGGCGGGAAGGAAACACGAACAATTGCCCGGAAAGAGGATTCTCCCCCATCGCCTCGCTCACCAACGACGCCAGACGATCAAAACCAAGGCGCATATCCACCGGCGTCAGGCACAAAAACACCCTGGCGTCGCCGGGAAGACTCAGCATGGCCTCTCCCGCAGCGCCTTGACAACATCGCCAAGACAATTCAGGGAAGAGAATCCGGTAAGCCGTATCCGCTCGCCGGAAAGAAGGAGTATCTCAATCGCCGGCAAGGAAGCAGTCGAATCGCCCGGCTGCAGCGTAACTGGAAAATCGTCGGCAACGACGTGAACCTCGGCAAATTTGCTCTTGCCCAACAGCTTCTTCCGCCAATAGTAGAAGCGGACAATCCGCAGACCTTCCCGCCGGCAAAACTCCGCCGCCGACAGCCCCGATTCCTTCTGCTTGCTTACCGCCTCGCCCCACAAACTCGCCTTCGTCATCCCAGACCCTCCACCAAAAACCGGAAAGTCTAGGCCCTCGACTACCCCGCGACAAGGGTGGAGTTCGCCGAACACTTACGAATTGTGAAAACAATTTCCCCGGAGCGAAATCATAATTTTAAGCCGTCGACAGTATATCTATTTGCATATAAACTGGTTATGCATTTTGCAAAACTCAAGCTATAAAAAGAAAAGCCACAATTCCAAGCCGCTGGCAGTATAACGGCAATTGTCGAGCTTGGGCTGGTGTTCCGTAAAGTATCAATCTTTGCTTGAGACTTTAGGGGGAGCGCCCCCGGTTCATCCGGTTTCTGCCTACGGGGAAGTGAATTCCCCTTCGGCATCAGAGGTCAATCCCGGAACAAATGGACTTCAGAATTTGTAAGGATTTAGACTTTACAGACCACTAGTTGGTCTCGCGGCCGGCTACCTGCAATCGGGTCAGGGCTCGAAGCAGGGCGAGGCGGGCGCGGTCAACGTCCACGTTCTTCGCCTTGTCGGCGGTAACGCCGGCCAGTAGGTTCTTTGCCCTCTCCAATGCCTGCTGCGCCCGCTCCACATCGATCTCGTTGCCGATCTCGGCCGAATCCGCGAGGATTACCAGTGCCTTGCCGTTCATGTCCATGAAGCCGCCGTGGATGGCCAAGGTGGTTCCTGTTCCGTCTCTGGCCTTAACCCGCATAACGCCGACCGCCAAGGGAGAAATGGTCGGTTCGAAACGGGCGAAAATCTCCAATTCGCCATCCAGGGTGGTCACCACCGCCGAATCGACGAGTGCGTCATACACATTTTTCGCCGGCGTGAGGACGCGGCAGCGCAATTCACTCCGATCCAACCTGGCCATAACGGCGGCGGGCATGGACATCCTTTCTATTGCTGGAGCTTCTTCGCCTTTTCCCTCGCCTCGGCGAAATTGCCGACGTACATGAAAGCCTGTTCCGGCATGTCGTTTGCTGCACCATTCAGTATCTGGTCGAATCCGTCCACGGTGTCGGCAATGGGAACGTATCGGCCGGGCATGCCGGTGAATTGCTCGGCCACGTAAAACGGCTGCGAGAAGAATCGTTGGATTTTTCGCGCCTTGGCCACCACGAGCTTGTCTTCGTCGGAAAGCTCGTCCATGCCCAGAATCGCGATGATGTCTTGCAGATCCTTGTACTTCTGCAGGATGCGCTTCACTTCGGCCGCCACTTGGTAATGCCGTTCGCCCACCACCCGCGGATCGAGGATAGTGGAGGAGGATCCCAGGGGATCCACAGCTGGATAAATCCCCAGACTGGCAATCTGCCGGGAAAGGGCGGTGATGGCGTCGAGGTGTGAAAAGCAGGTCGCGGGCGCCGGATCCGTATAGTCGTCGGCCGGCACGTATACCGCCTGGATGGAGGTGATCGATCCCTTCTTGGTGGAGGTGATGCGCTCCTGGAGAGACCCCATCTCTGTGGCCAGTGTCGGCTGATAGCCCACGGCCGAGGGCATGCGGCCAAGCATGGCCGACACCTCGGAGCCGGCTTGGACAAAACGGAAGATGTTGTCGATGAAGAGAAGCACGTCCATCCCTTCTTCGTCACGGAAATATTCGGCGATGGACATGGCGGTAAGGGAAACCCGGAGGCGGGCGCCCGGCGGTTCGTTCATCTGACCGTACACCAGGGCGGTCTTGGACATGACGTCGGCCTCCATCATTTCGATCCAGAGGTCATTCCCCTCTCGGGTTCGCTCGCCCACACCCGCAACCACCGACCTGCCACCGTGCTCCATGGCGATGGAGCGTATAAGTTCCTTCATGATCACCGTCTTGCCGACCCCGGCGCCGCCGAAAAGGCCGACCTTGCCGCCCTTGGGAATGGGCTGAAGAAGGTCGATCACCTTTATGCCGGTCTCCAGGAGTTCAGTGGCGTTCTCCTGCTCGGAAAAGGAGGGGGCGGAACGGTGGATGGGATAGAATTTCTTTGCCGCCAGCGGCCCGGCGTCGTCGAGGGCCCGACCGGTGACGTCGATGATCCGGCCAAGCACTTCGGGACCGACCGGGGCGAGGATGGGACGGCCGGTGTTCCGGACCGGCATGTTCCTGACTAGACCGTCGGTAGTTGACATGGCGACGCAACGCACGATGCGCTCGCCCACGTGTTGCGCCACTTCAAGGGTCAGATCAATTGGGGGATTCTCCTGTTCAATCCGCAGCGCTTGGTTGATTTCCGGTAACTGCCCTTGGGCAAACTCGACGTCCACCACCGGACCGGAAACTTGGCGCAATCTGCCGAACGCAACGTCTGCCTGAATCATGACCGTTCCTTCGCAAATGAATCCATGGATCAGATGGCGGGAGGCGTTTTCCGCTGTCGCCCGTCTGTTCCCAAATTACGAAACCGGCGGCGCAGAATATACGCCGCGGCATCGAACCCCGCGTCACCTACGGCGGTCGAGCATCCTTTTCACGGGATACATTCGTCTTCGCCAACGCTCATAGGCCGTGAACCACTTCAAGAGCATCTTCACGGCGATGTTGTCCGGAGGCAATTCGATGCCATATATTTCCTTTGATTGAAGGATATCCCGTGTCTTGTTGACGGCGGGGAAGGAACTTCGGAATGGGAGATCGATAACCTTGATCTTCCCCCCTCCCCTGGATAATTCAGAAAGGAATCTCCTTCAGTAAGGATGAAATTGTCGGGATGGAGGTCACGATATCCAAGGTCGTGGCAATGCAATTCCCGTATGATCGAGAGGATATCCGGCTTGAAGGCGGCAATATCGCCTTGACCGGAAAGGGTACGGCCCGGAACATATTCGCATAAATACACCGGCTCTCGCGGCGATGTCCAGGTGCGGTTATCGGCAACGAGGCATCGGAGGTCGATTCCAGTGCACAAGGATTTCGGCATCCGCAGGGTAAGTCTTTTCAGGCCACTAGCCGGAAGGACATCAAGATCATCCGACGACGGAGGCTTTGACAAATTCCATAAATTCATCCCCAATCACCGCTCCAAGGCTTCTATACGCTTCTCTTGCGATAGATGGAACGTAAGCGTTCACGGCTCAAAAAGGTTATTTTGCAGGGATTTTTTAACCATTCGTTTTCAAAGTTCACAAGATTTTGCTAAAAATCGAGCGTTTTCGGACACTTTGCACTCAACACCCCTTAAAATAGGCTTTTCCGACCCGTGAACGCTTACGATAGAACAATGTGTTTATCAATTCCGCCCTTGAGAGCGACTCCAAAACTTCGCGTGTGAACGACGGATGAACAGCCATAATGCTATTATTTTACGTCAAGTTCCATTGAATGTCAACTCAATCGTCTTAAAATGTGCGGCGAACGCTTAGGGTCGTCCGAAAATAACAGGAACGATTCTTCCTGAAAATTTGTAATGCGTTGCTCCGGTTGGAGTAAACGGCTATCGCCGGAATCATTGTCTGGATGGCGTTTGCCATAATGTACGTTTGTGATCTATCCTTTTGCATTGAGGAATGGGTGTGCCGTTCCATCTTATTTCGCCGTTTGTCAAACCAATTACCGCTATCCGCTTAAATTTTCCGAACAGGAGGCGAGCCGCGTACGGACGTCCGTACGCGGATTGGCTATCGATCCGGATCGTCTTTCAGGACGTGGCTCAAGAGCTTGCCGATCCCGACGAGGACGTCCGCTCAGAAATCTGAATTAGTCGAGAATTTCAGGGATCCGTTGCTTCCGTATTACCCGGTGGAATATGTTGAGTTTCCAAGTGCCCGGTGTAAAACCCCCGTCTTCAGGGGGATTGTTTCAGCAGGTGGTTTCGGTTATGATGCCCTTTCCAGAGGGCAGTTGATGAGCGAATACCAACAACGCATTTTTACTCATCTTCCATGATTGCCACATTTGCGAAGGCCAAGGGAGGGCAATTGTTGTCGTCCACAAAGGCAAGGGCTGGATTATGGCTGGAACAGAAACTGATGACCGGTTTTTCTTTCAACTCACGGTTGAGCTGGATGAGGATGCGTTTTTTCCCGGTCAGCACAATTTTTCGGATAGGGGCGCCGCCGGCGGTGTCGGTTACGGTAAAGGATGTTATTTCCCCGGCCACCGGCCGCAATTCCCCCGATACATGTTCGAATTCGAGCGCGATCTGGTTTCGTTTTCCTTTTTCGAACCAGGCGCTCTTAAAATCAGGAAAACGCCATGTCAGATTTTTGCCGTAAACCAGACCCAGGGCCGCCTGGGCTGCCCGTTCTCCCACCAGCATGTTGCCGGCGGAGGAGTTGTGGAGTCCATCCGAAAGCCCGGCGTCGAGAGTAGGGATGACTGCCGTAAAATCGATATCGTACCCGGCGGCGCGTTGCGCCTCCCGTGTTACTCCCCATAGGTTGGATTCGCCGATTTTCCCCACGCCGATGACGCGGTTTAATTGGCAGATTATCAGCGGCAGACGGGGCGCCTCCAGGGCGGTGCGGAGCCTGGCGGCAAATTCCCTGAATGCCATTCTATAGTTCCTGGCCATTCCTTCGTAGCGGCAGTCCGCATAGCCCTGGTGCCATACGCAGCCGGCAACGGCTCCGGGCGGCTGGACAGGCTTTTTTATCTTGCTGATGGCTCCGTCGTGAAGGCTGAAATTGGCGAAATCGCTGAAGGATGAGGCAAGATGCACAAGAGAAAGCAGATTGGCCAGGGCAGGGGACTCGCCGCCCCTTTTCCGGTTATGCCAGGCATCTAGGGATGACCCTTCGTTCGCGGCGGGAATCAGGCCTATGGGAATGCCGGTTCCACGCCGGATCAGTCTGGCGAAGGAAAGCCAAGGCGAATGGCCTGTCGAACTGGGAGAAAAAAAGCGGTCTTTGCGTATGCCGGTGGAATCATGAATCGGATGGCTGGCCAATGTCCAGCGTTCATTCAGACGGAAGAGGTGAACGCCCAATTCTGGCTGGTCGTCGACCGCGCCACGCCCAAATCCGACGGCATTGTCATCGCCCGCAATAATCCAGAGATCACCCACACCCAGGTGGTGGATTTGATCGCCGGCCAGAGGCCAGGGATCGCCAGCCAACCTGAGGCGCGTTTCCAAGCGATAGAGACCTCCGGCAGGTATATTCTCGATTACGTGCCGCCATGTGCGATTAGAATTGGAATCGGCGTTCGTCCAATCAAGATGCTTGGCCGCCGGACACTGCCGCGATTCGTCGACAAGGCGTATTTCCACCGTACCCAGGCGATCGCCGGGCGCCAGCCAAGTGCCGGTTAGGACAAGGTCTGCGGTATTGTCCAAGCGGCGTTGAACAATCTGCCAATCTGCCGGTCCCTGGGTAATCCAAACTCCGACCAGACTCGCACGTTTCATGGGCAATTCTCCAGACGCCATACAGCATGCGTACATTTTACTTTCCCGAAGCGCTGCGAGGCTTTCAATTGGAGGCGGAAATACTCCGCGCCTACCGGAAACCTCCGGCCAACATAGTGGGTCATGACCACTGTACACGAATATTTTTATGTGATAACCAAGGAAGCTGTTCCGAGCAAGTCCAACGGCATGTATACTGCCGGCGGCGTGAAATTGTGATTTTCGACCCGGGGGCTATTTTCCCAATTCCAATCCGCGATCAGTATATTTACAGACCCTTAGCTGGTATCGAGAGTGCGCTGTCCAAGAAAAAGGATACCCGCATTGCGCGGTGGCTTTTGGTTGTCCGGCCGGTTGTTTGAAGCATGGCCCGGAAGAGGCCGGAATGGAAATCGGCGTCTCGGGTCGGGAGATACGGCATTGGGTCAATCGCTTCAATGCCGGCGGTAAAGCAGGCGTATTCGGCACCCTGCGGCGCGGTGACGTCGAAGCGGGTGGAGATTTGGTTCCAGGACGAGGGACATTTCGGTCAGCAGGGAACGCTTACGAGAGCGTGGGCCGAGAGCGGAAGGAGACTTCATGCGTTTCGGCAGACTGAATACGAGTGGGTTTCTCCGTTTGGTTCGGTTTTCCTGGCGACTGGCGATGCGCA
>JAITKH010000021.1 GCA_031278535.1 Planctomycetota bacterium
TACGGGGAGCGCCCCCGGTTCATCCGGTTTCTGCCTACGGGGAAGTGAATTCCCCTTCGGCATCAGAGGTCAATCCCGGAACAAACGGATTTCAGAATTTGTAAGGATTTAGACGTTACGGACCACTAGGCGCTGTTTTCCTGAAACATGGCGGTTTTATTGAAAATGTGACGGCACAAGTTTTGGAAGGGAGTGGCGTTATGGCGACAATCCGATCCTGTGTGCGGAAAATGACCGGTTATGTTCCCGGCGGTTCGGCCAAGGATCCGCGTACGATCAAATTGAACCAGAACGAAAACCGGTATCCTCCCAGTCCTCAGGTGGCCGAAGCCATACAATCCGCCATGATGCAATTGAACCGTTACCCAGACTCCGCCAGCTTGTCCCTCCGTCGGGCCGCTGCCGAGATGTACGGCGTGACCGTGGAGGAGGTGATGGCGACAAACGGTTCCGATGAAATGCTTCTCCTTTTTTTCCGCTGTTGTTGTTCTCCCGGGGATGAAGCCGTCGGTTTTTACCCTGGATACACCTATTACGCGACTCTGGCGGCCATGAACGACGTCCGTTATCGCCTGATCGAGCTCACGGACGAATTCCGCCTCCCGAAGCGGCTCAATCCGGGAGATGCGAAACTCGTTTTCCTTGCCAATCCGCACGCGCCAACCGGAACTCTTTTTCCGGAAGGCGATGTCCGCCGCCTGATTGAATCCATACCGGACGGATTGGTCGTGATCGACGAAGCCTATGCGGATTTTTCTGGCGCAACCGTTATTCCCTTGCTCCGCGACTATCCCAATCTCGCGGTTGTCCGCACCTTTTCCAAGGGTTATGCTTTAGCGGGATTGAGGGTTGGCCTCGGCTTTGCCCGGAAGGAAATCCTGGAACAATTCGAAAAAGTGCGGGATTTTTACAACCTGGATCGCCTTGCCCAAGCCGGAGCCGAGGCGGCCCTGCGTGATCGGGAGTGGCTGCGCAAGACCACGGCCAAGGTGATCGCCTCGCGGGAGCGCACGGCTGAAGGCATCGCCCGGCTCGGCTTCAAGGTTTATGCCAGCGCCAGCAATTTCATTTTTTTCCGTTCCTCGGGCGACGTTGAGGCGGAAAGGATATTCGCTTCCCTGCTCCGGCGAAACATTATGGTGCGCCATTTCCGGGACCGAAAAGTCTCCGACTGTCTGCGCGTTTCGGTGGGAACCGACGACGACATGGATGCTTTTCTCGACGGCCTTGCCCGCGCGAAGGAAGAGGCGGATTGACAACTTCGTCATCTGTCGCTATAATTTGGAAAGGTCTTCCCTTAATTTATTGCCGACGCCACGGCGCCGGAAGGAGCGAGTTGTTTGAGCCAGAAGATGGATCGCCCGGGCGGGTTCAAATTTTTCCAGGCCTCGGGACTTTTGTTCCCGTTGATCCTGTGCCTGTTTCTCTTCACACCAGACATCGGCCAGACAGGCGAACTTGGCGGTTTTTTTGGCGAAGGCATCGACTTCAAGGGCGGTATGCTTGATTGGGATGTGGACGAAGCGGGGCATCGCGTGGCTATCCTCCGCAACTATGCCGTGGTCATCCTGCCGCAACTTACCGTCTCGGCCAGAAACATGATTCTCAATATCGAGCTCCAGGAAATCTATGCCGAGGGCGACGTTCTTTTCGACGAACCAAACGGCAACGCCTTTTATTGCGATCAACTTACTTTCAACTATCAGGAATGGCAAGGCCTGGCAAAAAATGTCCGGGTGAAAATGGACAGGGCGGGAGTCAATATTCCTGTACGCGATTTTCTGGATCAGACCCCCTCCGTTAATCTCGCCGGCGGAACGCTGAACGACACCGCTGCCGGAACCACCGGCGCTTTGAAGCGCATGTACGCCCAGGCGCGGGAACTCAGGGCCCACGATTCGAATACGCTGGAACTCATCGACGCGAAAATCACCCCTGACGGATTTGCCCGTCCACACTGGTATTTCCGCTCGCCCGCGGCGATTTTCCGGAAAAAGGAAAAGATCGAGTCTTACCATAACACCGTCAATATCGGCCGCCTGCCGGTTTTCTACTTCCCCTATCTGATCCGCGACCTCCAATACGACTGGCCCTGGATGCGCATCACCGGCGGATACAGCGGAGATTACGGGGCTTTTGTGCGGACCCAGTGGGGATGGCGGCTGGCCGAACGGGAAGGAAAGACGCTCAAAATCGATCGGTTCATCTTTGATCTCGATTGGTTCAGCGCCCGGGGGGCAGGGGCGGGTTTTGAAACGTCGTATCGCTTGGGCGATCTGGAATCCGTGGGAAAGCTCAAGATCTATGGAGTTTACGAATACGGCATTACCCAGGCCGACGACGAAAAACGAGCCAACGACTACAACGCTTCCGGCACTAGGCATTATTACCGGGACAAATTGCGCTGGGCTGTGGATTGGGAGCATTTCCAACAGTTGAACGATTTCTGGGACATCCGGGCCGAGGCGCATCTCTATCACGACCGCGATTACCTGCGGGAATACGATACCAGTCGTTACTGGAACGCCAAAACTCCTGAAAACAGCATTGACCTTCGCCGCCTCGACAACAATTGGGAATTGGAATTCGTGGCTTCTTCGCGTCTTTCGAATCGCTGGCAAACCAATGCCGAATATTTCCCGGAGGCGCGCTTGACCATCCCCGGATTGCGGCTGGGGGATTTGCCGCTGTTTCTTAAGGACGATCTCAGGGTGGGTGTAATCAACCGCAGATTTGACGAGGATTTGTTCAGCCTGTCCAAAA
Source organism: Planctomycetota bacterium (assembly GCA_031278535.1). Taxonomy (GTDB): domain Bacteria; phylum Planctomycetota; class SZUA-567; order SZUA-567; family SZUA-567; genus JAJBSZ01. Next base: position 2,764 of record JAITKH010000021.1, read on the forward strand.
GAAACAGCGGCTTGGGCAGCCTGTTCATGCGAGATCCCGGAACGGGTTTTTCCACCAGCCGGTTGGTTGACGATGCCGATTTTGGAACCATGTTCCGCGCCTTCAACGAACTCAGGCTTGAGGCGCCCCTCAAGGTGGGAGGGATTTTCACTTTCAAACCATGGCTTGGCCTCAGAACGGCCTATTATTCCGAAACCATGGGCACTGTTGATTGGGATAATCCGAATGTTCAGGCTGGCAACTCGCCTTTTTCCGCAAGCGATCTCCTCCGGGCCAAGGGCGGCGGCGGCGGATATTACGCCGTTCCCTTCGGGGCAGACCTTTCCACACGGCTCTACACCATTTTTGGCTCGCACGATCAATGGCGGCTGATTTCCGAGCCTGTCCTGAGTTATCTTGAGAATTCGCGCCCCAAGCTTGATTCGCGGGAAGATCTGTATCCCGTCGACGATTTCGACGAATATTTCCGCCAGCGCCGCGTGGGGTTCGAGCTCCACGAAAAACTGCAGCGCCGCGAATATGAGAACGCGCCGGGCGAGAGGATTCCCCAGCGGGACATTCTTGATTTCAACCTGGCTCTCTACCACTACCCACACCGGAAGGACAGGGCGGAAATCAGCCGCGGTTACTATTCGCTCCACACCCCGATCTCTCCCACATACGATAAATATTCGCAGAGCGAAAAGACGAACAGCCTTTTCCGCTATTCGGAACTTTCGCTCGACCTCATTTTCCGGCCCACCGGCCGCCTGTCCCTCTCGGCCAGCGGCGATTACGACCTGCATGATCGTACCTTCAACCGGGCCATCGTTTCCGCCGACTGGCGGTTGGGTTCAATGTTCCGCGCCTATATATCCCACTATTATTACCGGGGCCGTTACTGGCGCTACGCCACGGCCGAACCCTCCTCGCAGACCCATTTTGCCGTTCGCACCAAATTGTGGAACGATTCGAGCCATTATTCCATTGAGGGGGCCGTCGCCTACGAGTGGCGGAACTCCAGCAATCAGGACGCCGCCGACGGGGTCAGGCACGGATTTAACAAATACCGCCTCACGGTGTACCGGGATATCGACACCTTCGAACTCGCCTTCAGTTATGTCCGCGACCGGAACGGCGACGATCACGGCGTATTCTTTTCCCTTTCGCCCAAATCCTTCATGGGCTATGATCGGCCGTCGCCATCCTATACCGCCGAAGTGGCGCCGCTTGCAAGCGGCCGTTATCCGGAAGCGTCGCGATACCTTGAGTCCGGCTATCGCATCGACGCCCCGGTGGCTGATGCGGATCTGAAGGATGTCCAATTTTGAGCGCCGACAGTTCGGACAGGGAAGTTCTCACCCGGAAAAATGCCGATCACGCCTTTGAAAATCGTCTCAGACCCCGACGATTCGAAGATTTTCCCGGCCAGGAACAGCTTTGCCGAAACTTGCGGGTCTACATCGAGGCGGCCAGGAAACGCGGCGAGCCGCTCGACCACATTCTTTTCTCCGGCCCGCCCGGCCTGGGAAAGACCACGCTTGCCGGCATCGTGGCGGCCGAGATGGATGTCGAGTCGCACGTCACTTCCGGTCCGGCCTTGGAGCGGCCCGCCGATCTGGCCGGCCTCCTTACCAGCATGAAAGAAGGGCAGATACTTTTCGTCGATGAAATACATCGCCTTTCCAACGTAGTGGAGGAATACCTTTATTCCGCCATGGAGGATTGGGCCATCGACATCGTCATGGACTCGGGTGTGTATGCGAAGAGTATCCATCTGACGATTCCCCGTTTCACCCTGGTGGGAGCCACCACCCGGGAAGGGCTTCTCACCGCTCCCTTCAGGGCGCGATTCGGCATTCTTGAAAGGCTCGATTACTACGCTCCGGAAGATCTCCAGCGCATACTTGCCCGTTCCGCTGTCATTCTTGGCGTCAAACTGGATGAAGAAGGAGGCCGGGAACTGGCTCGCCGTTGCCGCGGTACGCCCCGCATCGCCAATCGGTTTCTATCCCGGGCCCGCGACGTGGCCGAAGTGACCGGCGACGGGATTGTTACCAGCGCCATAGCGGCGGAGACGCTCCGGATGCTGGGGGTGGATGCCGGCGGGCTGACCGAAATGGATCGTCGAATCCTGGAAACGCTGGTCAAACATGATGGCGGACCTGTGGGATTGAAGACTCTGGCCGTGACGATCGGTGAAACCGAGGACACGCTGGAAAACGTCTATGAACCCTTTCTTATCCGCGAAGGATACCTGGTGAAAACCCCAGCCGGGCGCAAGCTTGCCCCGCGTGGCTGGGAGGCCGCGGGCAAAAGCGGAAGACCGGCCGGCCTTTTCGGGTGAAGGGCAATCCGCCATTGTCGCATCGGAGGGGACGCATCTTTCCGCTTGACAGGAAACCGGGCGGAACGTAAAAATATCTTTTCACGTCAATCAGGCGCAATCGGGGAGTGGCGCAGCTTGGTAGCGCGCTTCGTTCGGGACGAAGAGGCCGCTGGTTCAAATCCAGTCTCCCCGACCATGGACATCGCGACCCTTCGGCGATCATGCCGAAGGGTTTGTTCGTCACCCGCCGGGATGCGGCGATTCTGGACTCGGCGCCGACCTGCGAAGGCCGGCGAGGGAAATGCGCCGGACAAGAACGGAATACCCAAAACCGATTCGTTCCGCCGCCGCCGCGAATCCGGCGTCTGGAGCGAGGCAGGGATTGGCATTGGCTTCCAGGACGAATGGCCGCCCCTCGCCGTCAACCCTAAAATCCACCCTGGCGTAGCCGGCCAGTCCAAACGACTGCCAGACCGCCAGTGCCATGTCCGCCAGTTCCCGCGTCAAACCCTCATCCTGGCTTCCAACCGGAAAAACACGGCGAGTGGCCCGATATTCTTCAGACTCTTCATGCCATTTGGCGGCATATCCGACAAGAGGGGGGCGGTCGGGAGAAAGAAGGGAAAAGTCGATTTCCGCGACCGGCAAGATTTCAGGCCGGCCGTTCTCACCTTCCAGGATTCCGACATTGAATTCTCTGCCTTTGACAAATCGTTCGGCGAAAAATGGCTGCGTGAATGCAGCTTCCGCCTCCCGCAGCCGTTCGGCCAATCCGGCCGCATCAGGCTGGCGAAGGAGCGAATGATCATCAATATACACTGAGGCGTGCGAATCGACAGTCTTTATCAGCCAATCTCCATTTTCGAACATGCCTGTACCGTTCTCCGGGAAAAATGCCAGGGAGCCGTTTTCCAGCCATGCGGCTGCCGGCGTGGCGATCCCCTGCGCCGCCATGATGCGCTTTGCCAATATCTTGTGATTGCTGAGAAAAAGAGCGGTCGAACCCGAGCCGGTGAAAGGCAGCCGCCAATTTTCAAGGAACAGGGGAATCAATGTCTGGAGACGGTCGGCGCCGTCAAGGGATTCGACCAAATTGAAAACCAGCCGAGGTTTTTCCCTTTGGAATGTTTCCTTCAATCCGGCGAAATCGAGGTCGGCGGCCAGGCGGCGGACAACGCAGCCAAAGTCGATCAGGGCCGCTTCGACAGCGTCCAGCTGATTCACGACGTCTCGGTCGGCTTTGCCGCCGTTCAAAGCCTGGCCATCGTAGATCAGAAAGACCGGCAAATCCTCAAGTCCGAAAGCGGACATCATCACGGCTTTCCACGCGTTCCTGGGCCGACACCAGTATCTGGGCAATCAGCTGTTCAAAGTTCATGCCCGCCAGGCGGCAAAGAATCGGCAAATCGGAATGTTCTGGGTTGAGGCCGGCCAAAGGATTGATTTCCATGAATTGCGGACACCCTTTTGCATCGGAACGAAGATCGACTCTGCCGGCGTCGCGGCAGCCGAGAAGCCGGTATATGCCAAGGGCGAGATCGCCGGCAGTCCGCGCTTCGGAATCGTCCGCCAGGCGGTAGCGAACGCGATCCTCATATTTATCCTTGTTCTCGAACGTGTAGGCTCCGGGCTCGGCGTTGTCGAGCAGAAGCACCTCCATAACGCCAATCAGCCTGGCTTTGGATCCGGTACCGACAACGCCGGCGGTAAATTCCCGTCCCGGGAGGTACTCCTCAGCCAAGGCGGGTTGGCGAAAACGCTCAATCAGGCTTCGGCAGGCCCGCGCCAATTCGCCCGGCCCGGCCGCCAAGCCGCTGGCCGACACGCCTTTGCCAGTACCCTCGGCCACCGGTTTCACGAAAAGCGGATAATGGAGGGCATGGCCGGATAGATCGGCGTCCGAATCCGCAATCACCATGAAGCGCGGAGTGGGGAAACCGCCGTCCCGGACAATGCGCTTGGCATGACCTTTGTGGAGGCAGAGAGCGAGGCAGAGGGCGTCGCCGAAAACCGCGGGAATCCCATAGGCCTCCAGCAAAGCCGGCACCTGCGCCTCGCGGGCGGAACCCCGGAATCCTTCGGCAATGTTGAAGACCAAATCCCAACATTCTCCTGCGGCAAGGCGGGCGACCAGGCGATTCAACCTGCCTATGCGATCCGTCCGGTGCCCGGATCGGCGAATGGCTGTTTCGATCCCCTCAATAGTTTCAGGGTTGTCGAATTCGGCTGCGGCTGCGGCGTCGAACCCTTCCGCCAGGTAATCGTCCTTGAGATCGTAGGTTAGCCCGACGTTCATGCGCCATTTCCCACTAGTTTGCCGACGAGATTTTTCGCCCGTTCGTGCGTCTCCATGATTTCGGGGAGATTTGAGAAATTTCCGTCCGCGCTCTCTCGCATGGCGGCGAGAACGGTTTGCGCGAGACCGGGAAAGGAGAGACGCCGGGAAAGAAAAAATTCGACCGCGGCCTCATTGGCGGCATTGAAGAAGGCGGCGGCCCGATCGCCCCGGCGGCCGGCACTGATTCCCGCCTCGAACAGGGGAAAGCGCCCGCTGTCCGGCCTGGCGAAGTCGAGTCTCCCCAATGCCGAAAGATCCAGGCGGGGCAGGCCGTTTTCCTTTCGTTCCGGATGAAAGAGCAGCCGGGAAACCGGATGGCGCATGTCGCAGGCTCCGAGGCAGGCGATCAGGGTGCCGTCCACAAATTCGATCATGCCGTGTACCGCCGACTGGGGATGCACCAGAACTTCGATGTCGTCGAAAGGAAAACCGAAGAAATGATGCGCCTCAATCACTTCCAGTGCCTTGTTGGCAAGCGTGGCGGAATCGACGCTGATCTTTGCTCCCATGCGCCATACCGGATGCCGGGTTGCGTCTTCCGGCGTTGCCCGGGTCAGGCGTTCGTCCGGCCAATCGAGAAAAGGGCCGCCGCTGGCGGTCAGGAACAGGCGCGAAATTCCGGATGCGTTGCGTCCCTCCAGGCATTGCCAGATGGCGCAATGCTCCGAGTCGAGCGGCAGAACCTCCGTTCCGGACGCCGCCGCCGCCGCAAGAAAGAGGCGGCCGGCCGAGACCAGCGTCTCCTTGTTGGCGACAAGAAGACGGCCGCCGCGCTTTGCCGCCGCCAAGGTGAGTTTGAGGCCGTATGTGCCGCCGATCGCCGCCACCCGAATGTCGGCGGAGACATCGGCGAGAAGATCGAGACTGGCATCCGGGCCGCGGTACAGGCGTCCGCTCCGGTCCGCGCCGGCGGAAAACGCCGCGAACGCGTCGGCGTCCGCCCCTTGCCCCAAGGCTATGGCCGCCTCGGGAAATTCCCGGGCCAGTGCGCCCAGTTTTTCCCCGCCGCGTCCGGCCGCCAGTCCGACTATCCGAAAATCATCCGGATGGGCGCGGAGAACCGACAGGGCATTCGTGCCGACCGAACCGGTGGCGCCAAAAATGACGACGTTTTTCATTCGCGAAGTTTTTTCTTCCAGGCGGCAAGGGCTTGCCTGACGCCGGCGGGTCCGGCGTTTCCGGAGGAAACATAGCTGGCCGGAGTCCGGGACGGGTCCAGGCGGGCGTATACGCTCTCATCCAGCAGGGGACAAACGGTGCGCATTTCCGCCATTGTCAGTCCGGACAGTTGCCGGCCGCTGTCCTCCGCCAGGCGCACCAAATTGCCCGACGCTTCGTGGGCGGTGCGGAAAGGCATGCCTTTCTCCACCAGGAATTCGGCAAGCGCGGTGGCATCGAGAAAACCGTCCGCCAGCAGCGCCGATGCCCGACCGGCGTCGAAACGCAGCGTGGGCAGGAAGGCGGAAAGGCACTGGAGAACGGAATCGACCGTCCGGACAGCGTCAAAAAGGGGTTCCTTGTCCTCCTGAAGATCGCGGTTGTAAGCCATGGGAAGACCTTTGAGGATGGTAAGGAGCGCCACCCAATCCCCTATCACCCGGCCGGCTTTGCCCCGCGTCAGCTCAAGGATGTCCGGATTTCGTTTCTGCGGCATAATGGAACTGCCGGTGGACCAGGCGTCGTCGAGCCGCGCCAATCCCCATTCGGATGTGGTCCAGAGGATGGCATCTTCGGCCAGGCGGCTGGCATGCACGGAGATGAGGGCGAGGCAAGCCAGCGTTTCAGCCACGAAGTCGCGATCCGAGACGGCGTCCATCGAATTTTCGCAAAGCCCGTCGAAGCCAAGCTCGCGGCAAACCATTTCCCGGTCGATGGGGAGGGTGGTCCCGGCCAGGGCGCAGGCCCCCAAGGGAAGGCGGTTGGTGCGGCGGCGGCAGTCGGCCAGACGCTCCCTGTCCCGGCCGAACATTTCGACATAAGCCAGGAGATGCTGGGCGAGAAGTACGGGCTGCGCCCGTTGCAGATGGGTATAACCGGGAATGACCAGCTTCTGTCCGCTTCGGGCGAGTTCGAGGAGGGAAAGCATGACTTGGCGCAGGCGATCCGAGAGGGAAGCCTGTTTCTCTCTCGTCCAAAGCCGGAGATCGGTGGCTACCTGATCGTTTCGGGATCGGGCGGTGTGGAGTTTTTTCGCCGGTTCGCCAATCCGCGCGGTAAGTTCGGCCTCGATCGACATGTGAATGTCCTCGTTGGCCGGATCGAGGACAAGTTCGCCGGAGGCCAAATCCCGGGCGATGCCTTTCAGGCCCCGCCGGATCGCCGTCTCTTCCTTGGCCGTAAGCAGGCCGACAGCCAACAGCATTTTGACATGGGCCAAGCTTCCCTTCAGATCCTGACGCCATAATTCCCTATCGAACGAGAGGGACTGCCCGAAGGCCTCCATGAGAGGATGGGTTGCGCTTCTGAACCTGCCCTTCCACATATTAGCCATGGAATATGGATGACGCCCTGAAAGATGCCGATGGAGAACAGGAAAAGCATTTTGACAAAACCGTCGCAAATCGAGTCATTTGATCGGTATCCGCACAAAGAAGGAACTGCCCTTGTTCAATTCGCTTTCCACCCAGATGCTGCCCTTGTGCCCATTTTCAATGATCTGTTTGCATACGGCAAGGCTCAGGCCCATGCCGGTTGTATGGTGTTTCACCTTTTCCAATATCTCGAAATCGCCAAATATGCGTTCGAAATTTTCCGGAGCAATGCCGATGCCGGTGTCCCGCACCGTCAAGAGCAGGGTAGGAAAATCCGAACCGGACGAGGGCGCCTCCCGCTTGGTGGAAATGGTTATCCTTCCGTCCGGATTGGTGTAGCGTACGGCGTTCGAAACAAGGATTTTCACCGCTTGGAGGAAGCGCTCCGGAATAAGCCGGCATTGTCCAATTTCTTCATCCAGATTGAGATCCAAATGCAGGCGCTTTGATTCGATTTCGCTGTTGTAGGTCATTATGGCGGAGCCGACAATTTCGTTTGGATCTTCTTCGCTGAAGGTGTAACACATTTTGCCGCTGCGCATGCGGGTGATGTCCAGCGTATCGTCGATAAGATGGCAAAGTCGCTTTCCTTCGGAATTGATGACGCCAATGTATTCTTGCCATTCCCGGGGAATATTTTCCACCGTCTCGTCAAGCATCATAGCCTCGGAGTAAGCCATGATGGAGGTGAGGGGCGTCCTGAGTTCATGGGTGATCAGGGACAGGAAGTCATCCTTCATGGCGTCAAGTTCGCGCAATTTTTCCACTTCGCGAGACAAGCCGAGATCGCGGCAGACAACTATCTTTCCGGTCTTTTCCGCGGTGTCGACGCAACGCATCGGACAGACGGTTATCCCCAAGGTCTGTCCTTCCCGCTTGTCGCCCCCG
>JAITKH010000209.1 GCA_031278535.1 Planctomycetota bacterium
ATGCCGGTGGGAATGAAAAGATCCTGTCCCGCCCCTTCCGCCACCACGATCACCGCGTGCCCGCGTTTTTCCAGGCGGCTTCGAAGCCTCTCGTAAAGGCCGTTTTTCCCGTCCAGTTCGAAGGGAACTTCCGGGATAAGAACAAAATTGACGTCGGGCTGGGCAAGGGCGGCAGCGCAGGCGATAAAACCAGAATGGCGACCCATGAGTTTCACCAATCCGACGCCGTTCGGGGCGCCCTTGGCTTCGACGTGGGCCGAGAGCAAGGCTTGCACCGCCACCGAACAGGCGGTCTGGAAACCGAAGGATACGTCGGTGAAGCTGATGTCGTTGTCGATGGTCTTGGGAATCCCGACAACGGCGATGTTCATCTTGCGCTTGGCGATCTCAGCGGCAATGGCCTGGGCGCCGCGCATGGTGCCGTCGCCGCCGATGGCGAAAAGCATGTTGATATCCATGCGGTCCAGGCAGTCCACTATCTCCTCCGGCGACTGCTCTCCCCGGCTTGAGGCGAGGATGGTGCCGCCCTGGCCATGGATGGAATCGACATTCTCCGAGCTGAGCGAAAGGACATCGTGCTTGTACTTGGGAATGAATCCCTCGTAACCGTATTGGAAGCCGTAAACTTTCTTCACGCCGTATTGATAGTTGAGCGAGAGGGTCACACCCCGGATAACATTGTTAAGCCCGGGGCAGAGCCCTCCGCAGGTAACGATGCCGGCCCGGCACTTGGACGGATCGAAATAAATTTTGCGCCTGGGGCCGGCCCGTTCCAGCGAAGGGATATCTGCCGTGACCGAACCGCGCTGCCGTATTTCATCAAGATACGTGTCGTATATAACCCGGCTTTCGTCGTTGACAAAGGCCGAATCGCTGTCGTAATAGTCGGTTATAGGAGAGGGGATTGTGCATTTGCCAAGCGTCTTGACAGTGAAAACCGGCTTGTCCGTCATATGACGATCTCCTTTCCGGCAACCGAATGGTGTTTCATTCTATTGTTCTCAGTTATTTTCTTCGAAAACTGGTCGGGAAGCAAGCTTTTTCGAGATCAGGACACAAGACGCATTTGGAAGAGGAGCGGCGGGGTTCTTTCTTGACGGCGGCGGGTAAAGCGTGAAAATGATTCCGAATGGTTCCATACGGCATGGCGGATGCCGTGATTTCATCCCATGAAAAGGAAGACAGGAAAATGAAAGCCCTGGTCAAATTCGCGGCTGGTCCCGGGAATATGGAAATCCGCGATGTTCCAGAGCCGGAGGCCGGATCCGGCCAAGTCAAGATTGCGATTAAGGAGGCGGGCATCTGCGGCTCGGATCTCCACATTTATCACAGCGACATCGCCATTCCAGTACGCCCGCCGGTGACCACCGGCCACGAATTCTCCGGCGTAGTCGAGGCGGTAGGTAAAGGAGTGGAAAGCGTGAAGCCAGGTGATCGGGTGGTTTCGGAAACCGCCTATCATTATTGCCAGGTTTGCGACTTTTGCCGCGAGGGTTTTTACAACCTCTGTGTCGAGCGGCGCACCCTCGGCTACTGGTTCAATGGTGTCTTCGCCCGGTATACCGTGGTTCCCGCCGCCCGCGTCCACCGCATCCCCGACAATGTGGACTTCACCACCGCCGCCATGACTGAACCCACCGCCTGTGTCGTCCATGCCGTCTATGATCTCTCCCGTATCGTGGCTGGCGACGTGGTGCTGGTGAACGGTCCCGGCGCCATCGGCATCATCGCCATGCAGGTGGCGAAGGCTAACGGGGCCTTGGCCGTTGTTTCCGGCACCGATGCAGACGGACCGCGCCTGGACATGGCGAAGAGGCTCGGCGCCGATTTCGCCGTGAACATCCAGAAGGAGAATCTGAAAGGGGTCCTCGACAGCCTTACCCGCGGTTACGGCCCGGACGTGGTGCTGGAATGTTCAGGAAACGCCCGCGGCATTGACAACGCCCTCGATCTTATCAAAAAGCGCGGATGGTTCACCCAAATCGGCCTGACCGGTAAAAAGATCGAATTCGACATCGAAAAAATCTGCTACAAAGAGTTGCATTTCTCCGGTTCCCTCGGTTCCCGCAATCATAGCTGGCGTACCGCTCTTTCTCTCCTGGAACAGGGAAGATTGAATTTGGCTCCGCTGGCCGACCCGAAATTGCCGCTTTCCGAATGGAAGCGGGGTTTCGAGGCATTCGAAAAAAAGGAAGGCTTCAAGGTATTCCTGATGCCTGAAAAATAGAAGGCCGCGGCGATGCCCGCTGTCGGGGCGGTCATGAAGATCGTCCTGGCCCTTTTGAAAAGGAGAGTGCCATGCAGTTCCCTGATCGCATCGATTACAAGTTGGGCGGCGACGACTTCGACCTGCCCCGCGTCTTCAAGGCGCGGCAGGTGTTCGCCCGCGACCGCATTGAGGATATCGAGGGAGTGGTCGCCGGGGAGATCGACAAGCTCCCGCTTCCCGATCTCAAGGGCAAGCGGATCGCGCTGACCGCCGGCAGCCGCGGCGTCGCCAACCAGGCGAAAATCCTGAAAGCCGTGGCCGACCATCTGAAGGGAAAGGATGCCAACCCCTTCATTGTGCCCGGCATGGGAAGCCACGCCGGGGCCACCGCCGAAGGCCAGAAGGACTTCATCGCCGGATATGGAATCACCGAAGAGACGATGGGCGTCCCCATCCTTTCCAGTATGGACGTGGTCCTGCTCGGCTCCACCCCTTCCGGCGTCCCGGTCTATTGCGACAAGAATGCCGCCGAGGCCGACTACATTTTCCCGGTGCACCGCGTGAAGCCGCACACCGACTTCAAGGGGGAGGTGGAAAGCGGCCCGAGCAAGATGCTGGTGATTGGCTTGGGAAAGCATCGCGGCGCCACCCATATCCACAACCTCGGCTTTTCCGTCTTCGCCAAGCTCATTCCCGAGGCGGCCCAGGTTTTCTTCGACACAGGAAAAATTCTCGCCGGCATCGGGGCGGTGGAAAACGCCTATGACGAGACAATGATTATCGAAGCCATGCGGACGCAAGATATCCTTGCCCGCGAAAAGGTGCTCCTGGCGAAATCAAAGGAGGTTATGGCCAAGTTCTACATGGATTCCATAGACGTCCTGGTCATTGAAGAAATCGGGAAAGACATCAGCGGCGCCGGCATGGATTCGAACATTGTCGGTTATCCCACATCGGGCGAACCTGGCTTTGATGTCATCCCCATTCGGCGTATTGCCGTTTTGGGCATTTCCAAGCTGGCGCATGGAAACGGCATCGGCCTTGGCGCGGCCCATATCGTCACCATCGACTTCATGAAACAGCTTGACATCGCAGCCACCTATATCAATAGTATCACCTCGCGCGTCATTGAAGGCGCCAGAATACCCCTGGTCGCCAATTCCGATCTCGAAGCCGTCAAGATCGGCGTTTTTTGCGGCATGGGGGTGGAGCCTGCCAAAGCCAGGATCGTGCAGATCATCAATACACTGTGTTTGGGAGAATTGCTTATGTCCGAGCCGTATCTTCCGCTGATCAAGGGCGACAAGCGTTTTGAGGTGCTTTCCGAGCCCGAACCCCTGCGGTTCGACGACAAGGGACGCCTGGCTCGATTGCCCCGTCCGCATTAGAAGAAGGCCACCCGCCGTTCTGCTGACGGAATCAGGCAAGCCGGATGCGACGATTTTCTCCCTTCCCGCGGTTGATGCCGGTTTTTTGCCGCGGGATTTTTTTTGAAATCGAAAGCCGTTTTGCGAAAACGCGGATAGGCAGAAAGGCGGGCGCACATGGCGGTTGTGGGCATCCTTGGGGGGTCCTTCAATCCTCCGCATCGTGGCCACCTGGCCTTGGCCCGGACCACGCTTGATCTGGGATTGGTTCAAACCGTCCTGCTTGTTCCTGCCGCCCACCCTCCCCATAAGGAGATTCCGCGGGATGCGGACGCCCCCACCCGTCTTCGCATGGCGGAACTTCTAGCGGCGGAGGATCCCCGCCTTTCCGTGGACGGCTTGGAGTTGTCGCGTTCCGGTCCCAGCTATACCATCGAGACGATCCGCGAACTTATGGCCGGACGTCACGAAAATCGTTACCGCCTGATTATTGGCTCCGACATGGCGCGCATTTTCGCCTCTTGGCGCGAATTCCGGGAAATACTCCGCCTTGCACCGCCGCTAGTAGCCGGGCGGTCGGGCATTCCCTTTTCTGGCTTGCCGGTCCCCCCTTATCCAGGCCTGTCGCCGGAAGAGTCGGCCATTCTCGCCGCCGGCCGCTTTCCCATGGCGCCGGTCGACATCAGCAGCACCGCCGTGCGCCACCTGCTTCAAAAAGGCGCGGACGATGAGGAGCTCCTGGTTTGGCTGACCCGGCCGGTGTTTGATTTCATCCGGGCGAACGGACTCTATGCCGCCAGGACGATTGTGGATTTGTGACAAAATCGGGTCGCTTGCCTAAAGGGGTCAACCTCACGAATGCCGAGATCCGTTTCCTCCGGAATCGACTGCGCCCGGTCGGCATTCCGCCGGAGCGTACGCCGAAACGAGGAATGCGTCTCTACGAAAACGGCATGCTTTCACCGGTCGATGGGAGGATGCTCTCTTCTCACGGCTGGGCGGTATTCGATCCATTGGTGCTCGGCTAGTTCGATTCGTTCCAGGAAAGCGCGGAAAGCCGGCCAATCCCATGGCTGTATCCGCTGCGCCGGGACGTGGTGGTTCCGTATAATCTCGATCCGATTGTCGCCGCGCTGTTGTACGCGAAGCTGGTAATATCCAAAACGGCTGGGGATGCTGGCCGATTCGGGCCAAGCTGAAAGAATTGCCCCGGGCGGCAAGACAAAAGTGTTCCTGTCTTCTCCAAT
>JAITKH010000229.1 GCA_031278535.1 Planctomycetota bacterium
GACGCCATGAGGGTGGAACGCTTCTTTCCCGGCCGCATACGCGTAAGCTCTCCCCTGTTCCGGAAAGCGGAACATGTCGGCAGCCTGCGGAAAGCGCTGGCCGGCATCCCCGGGATTGATTTTGTGGAAGCCAATCTTCGCATTGGCAGCGTGACCGTCGTTTACGACGCCAGGAGCATCGCTTTTGAAACACTTATGGCGGCCAAGGAGAAAATTGAGGCGGAGGAACGGCTGGCTGGGATACCGTCCTGATCGTCCCGCATGAATATGGATACGCTTCGTTCGGCGCTCCGATATCGCCGAGATACAGATTGCCGACCGTCTCCGGCCCCATGCCTGAGAGAAATCCTGGCTTGACCGCAGCGAAAGTCAGGCAGCGGGCGGCGTGTACGACCGGACCTTCCGCAGTTCCATCGTCGCAATTCAGGCCCGAAGGAACGTCCAGAGCCAATATGGGAAGCCCGGAGGCGTTAATCGCATTGATGGCGGCCGCGAATTCCGGCGCCAGTTTTCCCTTGAAACCGGTTCCGAGCAAGGCGTCGACCAGAAGGCGGCGGCGCGGCAGCAGTTTTTCCAGGCCGGACGGGTCGGCATGGAGATCGTGGACGGCGGCACCGGAAATTTCCCGCAGCAGACGAAGATTGATGCCCGCATCGCCATCGATTCCGCTTGGATCCTTCAAAATGGCGACGTCGGTTCGCACTCCCATCGCCGCCAGTCCCCTCGCCATGGCCAAGCCGTCGCCGCCGTTGTTGCCGCCGCCGGCCAGAACGAGAACGCTGTCCCCGGCCGGATGCGGCAGCATGTCGAGGCCAAGGATAACGGCGTCGACGGCCGCGTTTTCCATAAGGCAGAGGCCGGGAACCCGCATCCCGAACGTCGCCTTGCGATCCACCTCCCGGCATTGCGCCGCGGACAACAGGGGTGAATTGCCGTCGACCGGACGGACGAAAGGACTTGCGGATCGCAACGGCAGCGCCCAGGCAACGTCCGGCTCGGGAATTTCCGCCATCTCGATGTTGTTGGAGTCCCTGACAATGATCAGGCGGTTTTGCGGGCCCGGAAGGGATTCCACCGACGCGCCAAGGCGTTTCGCCCAGCGCGCCGCCGCCTTCAGGGCCATGGCGTCATCGTCCTGATCACATTCGAAACGCCAGATGTCGCCGGGCCTGGGGAATTTCCCCGCGACCAGGCTTCTGCCGCGCCTTTCGGCCGCAAGCAGCTTGTCCGCCCAGGCGAGGGAACCGGCGGTAAGGAAAGGCGCCATTGTCGAATTTCCTGTAGCTGCCGGGCGCATCCGCTCAGCGCGGATTGGTCAGGACCGTCACCGGCGACAGCGTGTCGATAAGCGGATCCATGGCTTCGGGATCGGTTGCGGTCATAACCTCAACCAGGCTTTCGACTGCTCCGACGGCCAGGCGACGGACGGTTTTTTCCGCTTGCACCACGTATTTCTGCTGGGCCCGATCCCGGCGGGACATGACGCAGCGACTGTCGGATACCCGATAGACTTCGGTGGCGACGTCCACGCCGGACATTTCGGCGAAGACTATTTGGGCCGCCAGGACGGCAGTGGAGATGACGGCCGAATACAGGCTCGGAACGGATTGCGCCCTGCGGAATTCCACCACCTGCCCCCGCACGACATAATCGGCGCCGGCTATTCTCCCCATGCCGATCGCCTCGTTCACGTCAACCAGGCGGCTATGGGTGGCCTGGCCGGTGGCATCCCAGAGAAGGCGCACTTCGGGGCGAGCGGCCAGGCTGGCCCCGAAAATGCTTGTCACCACCTCGCCGCCGCCGGTATGGGGGATGAGATTGTTCGGATTATCCCGATCATGATAAGGAAGCATCAGTACCTTGACGCCGGAGGAAGCCGGGGGAATTTCAGTCTCCGGGAGAGTCCTTTCGGAAGCAACAGACAGCTTGGGCTGTTCCGTTGCCAGGGGAATGCTTGCCACCGGACCGTCGTCGGGAAACAGGACGCTCAAGCCGGCATCCTCAACCATCCTCTCTCCGGCCGCCTCCGCCGCGGGCGCGGATTCGGCCTGGGATGCGGCCGCATCGGGTTCGGGAAGGACTGGATCGACTGGCATGGCAGCGCCGGATGCGGATTCCGCCGCAACCGATTCCCCAATCGGCGCCGCGGCCACGGAAGGAGATCCGCCGTTTTCCGGTTCAGCGTTCGCCTCTCTGGGGCCAGCGGTCTCCGAGAGGACCGAGGACTCGGGAAACGCCGTTTCGGCCGATCTGCCGCCATGGCGGAAATCGAGCGCTCCGGCCAGAAGCTCGGCGCCTTCGGCAAAAATGTCGTCAGCTAAATCATCACCCTGCAATCCGAGCGCCAGCATTTCCAAATAGTCTGGAGAGGCGGCGTCCTTTATTATGGATGCGTTCCGTCCGTCAAGGGCGGATCCGGCGGAAGACGCGGTACGGGAGTCGATTTTATCCGCCGCGCCTTTTTCGGGCGGGATCGCCGCACTGGCGGTTTCGCTTTCCGAATCGATGAACGGCGGAGGTTTTGGCGGCTGCATGTCCTCAGGTCCGTCTGCAACGCCTGTTTCAAATGAA
>JAITKH010000391.1 GCA_031278535.1 Planctomycetota bacterium
AAGGTAGGGGCAATACGGCGGGGTCCTTGCGGATTGAATCGTATGAACCGTCCGCCCGTTGATCGTCAAGCCGCGAATCGCACCCGCAAACAACCGTCATCAGGGCGGAAAGCGCCGCGGCAATAATCGTTCTCATGGCGTCAGGGCTCCATGCTCATGACGGGCGAGCGTTCCTTGAGCCTCCGCAGGTCGTCGCGGGAATTGCCCCGCCACTCGCCCACCGGCATTTCCCGGCTGTCGCCGACTCCGAGATTGGGGAAATCGGGATGTGCGGACGGGTGGCGGCTGAGACGCTCCATCATGTCGAGCGACTCGGCCTCGCCCTCGCCCGGGGCGAGCAATACGCAAGGCTTGATGAGAATAAGCATTTCATGCCGCTCCTGCGTCTTGGAGGTCCTCTTGAACAGCTCCCCGACGATGGGAACCTTGTGCAGGCCGGGGACGCCGACCACCCGCTTTCCGGATTTTTCGGTGATCAGGCCGCCAATCGCGATGATATGGCCGTCATGCGCCACCACCGTGGTGGTCACCGAGCGTTCCTCGACATTGGTCGACACAAAGGAGTCGTTTATTCCGACAATAATCTCGCGATCAACCCCCAACGCCGTATTCTCCTGCAGGATGCTGATGGTGACCGAACGGTCGGCGTGGATTTTCGGAGTGATCAGGAGGGAAGTTCCTATGCGGCGGCGCGGCGCCTGAACGGTAACTTCGATTTGCTCTCTAACGCCGTCCCCATATTCCTGTTCGGTGCGGGTCGTGTCGACCTTTTCCAGAACCGTCATCTCCGTACCGATAAAAACCCTGGACGCCTCGTTGTCGGCCACCAGCAGGTTGGGAGTCGCCAGGGTGACGACGCGGTCGTTGTCCTGCAGCAATTGCAGCCTGGCGCGGACATGCTCCGTCACCACGCCGAAAACCGCCGCCCTGCCGTCCAGCCCGGTTCCCTGGGGCACGAGAGTCGAATCCGGCCGCGAAATCAGCTGTCCCTGGTTGCCCGACATGCCCCGCGCCGAACCGGCGCTGATCGCGCCTCCGCCGAGCAGCCAGTCGATGCCCCGCTCGTGCTCGTCGACGAGCGTCACGTCGAGGATCTTCACCTCCAGCAAGACCTGGGGGCGCGGCTTGTCCAGGCTCAGGGCGACCTGCTTCACCTTGGCGAGCGATATCGGATCGTTGGAACGGAGAACGATATCGTTCGAGGCTATCATGGCCGACACGTAGACAAGTCCCGGGCGATCCATTCCTCCGCCGGATTCCGGCCCGTCGATCATTCGCCTCACCTCTTCGCCCGTCATGCTTCTCAGGAGCGCTTCGGCGTCCTCGCGTTCCTGGAGCAGCTGCGACAAGGTCCGCCCGTCGCTGTTCGCGGAGGAGCCGCCGCTTCCCGTCGGGGAGTTCCGGTAGTTCGAGTTCCGGTAGTTCGAGTTCCGGCTGCCTGAACTGCTCGACGAACTTGACAAGGAACCTGCCGACGCGCTCGTCATGGAGCCGACATCGGCGATGGTCGCGCGGTCGGCAAGGAGCTCCATGCGGTCAAGCGCGCGTTCCAGGCGGTCGTAAGGATCGTTCTCGTCCTTGTCGGATCGGCTCCAGACCACCCTGTCCAGGAAGACTTTCTGCAATGTTTCGCAAACCTCCTCGACGTGCGGATACTTGAGGGTTATGACCTCCACGGCCTCCTCCGCGTACAGGTTCAACCCGCCGCGGAATTCATCGAGAGTCATGATCTGGACGATCCGGCTTCCCGGGGTGCGCTTGAACCATAGCCCATAGGAGGCGCACAGCGCCTTGAGCGCCTCTTCCACGTGCGTGCTCTCGAGGTACATGTCGACGCTCTTGGCCGCGGCTCCCTCGCTCACCATCACGGTCCAGCGCGCCCCGCAGCTTCGGGTAATCAGCTCGGCGAAGCCGCGTATCGGCATGCCCCGCACCATCAGCGAATCGATGAAAACGTCGTCGTCCCTCCCGGCGCGTTGAAAATCGCCCCCTCCCGCCAGGGGCGCCAGGAACAGCCAGGGGAGAAAAACAATGGCGGCTCTCATACCCGTCTCCAGTTCAACGAAGAATGACGGCGTCCTGGGGACGCGCCCTGGGAGCGATTTCGACGAAATCCTTGGCGATGTTCTTGACCAGAAGGTAGAAGTAGTCCGCCGGGGAAACGTTCGTGGTGGTTGATTCCCGCGTTTCCGTCTCCGTGACGCGCCCGCGCCTTCCCCTGGCGGTTTGCGTCTGGGTTCGCTGCGTCACCTGCTGGTAAGGAAGCGAATCGATTTGAATGACGTCCCCGGCGCGGACGTAATGCAATTCGCCTCCCGTCGAATGGGGAACGTGGATCGCGGCTATCGGTCCGGCGCCGCGAATATGGATTATGGACAGGATGCGCACCCCGCGAGGCACCCTGGCCCGGCTGGTGGGAATGAATTCGCCCTCTTCGGAGGTGGGCAAACGGTAGGCGAAAGGATCCTTTTCGTCCTCGGACGGATCCTGCACGACAACCAGGTCCGATTCCGGCATGAACGCCTCTGACGGGGCGCGGGACGTCCCGACCGGAGCGGCGGCGCCCGGTTCGGGCGCGTTACCGTTGGGACGCGTTTCGCCGGCCGGCGACCCGGGCGGGAATGCGCAGAGAAGAAAAATCGACAAGAAAAGAAAATCGCGCGTCATGCCTGGCTCCCGTCTTTACCTGGCAACCGAACTGGTGGCGGACAGCATCGCCATGAAAAACCCGAAATAGACCAGCCCCACCATTCCCCCGATGACGACGAACATCGCCGGCTCGACCAGCTTGCCGAGGAGGGCGACGCGCCGGTTCAGCTGCTCCTCCGAAAAGGCGGCCGCGTGCCGGAGGCTCTCGTCGATGCCGCCGCTGTTTTCACTGACTGAAATCATGGTGTGGGCAATGGGCGCGAACCGGGAAAGCGTCGTTTCGCCGACGCTTTTCCCGAGTCCCGAACCGAGGCGCAGCGATTCGCGGATTTTCCTGAACTGTTCCGCGTAATGCAGATTTCCCATGGTCAACTCGACAAGTTCCACGGAGGAAACGATGTCGACGCCGCTCCGCAGCAGCGCTCCGAGGGTGAGGCACCACATGGTGTTCGCCTGGAACAGGAACGCGCCGCCGATTCCCGGTACGGCTATGGCAAGCCGGTCGAGAATCGCGCCGCTCCTGCGGTTCCGCCGCAGAAGCGCGATTGCGATCAAAAAGGCGAAGGGGGCGGCAAGGATGAACACCCCGTAGGCCAGGAGGAAATCATTGAGCCAGATGACCATCCTGGTGGAAAGCGGCAGCCGTATTTTGCCGCCGCTGTTCATGTTGATGAATTTCATGACCACCGGGAACACCTCGTTCACCATGTAGTAGCCGATGCCCAGCGCCGCGACGAAAACCACCGCCGGATAGGCGAAGGCCTGCGCCAGCTGCCCCTTGATCTTCCGGGAACGCTCCATCAATCCGGCCGCGTAGGCGGCCATCTTGTCGAGGGTGCCGTTCGCCTCGCCGACGGACAGGAGGCCGATGGCGACCCGGCCAAGCCAGGGCATCTCCCTCTCCAGCGATTTGCTCAGGGACTGTCCCTGGCGCACATGCTCCATCACCAGGCGCAGCATCTTCCCCAGGCTTTTCGGGGCGTTGTCGCTTATGGAACGGAGAGCGGTCATGATGGGAACGCCGGCGCCGATCAGGGAGGCCAGCTGCCGCAGGCACAGCTCGACGGCGGACTTGGAGACCAGCAGGCCCTCGAGCATGGCAAGGTACTTGTTGCCGCTTCCCTTCGCCGCGGCCGCGGCGGAGCCTTTCGCCGGCTTGAGATCCAGGACGATCTTCCCCTCCCGGCGCAGTATTCCCGCCGCCGCGGCGTGCGATTCCGCCGCCACCCTCCCGGATCGGCGTACGCCGTTTTCAAAAGCGACATATTGGAAAACCATCAGTTTTCCTCGCCGAGATAGATGACGCGCCGGACCTCGGCCAACGTGGTCAAATGCTCGATGGCCTTCGCCCTGCCGTCCTGGAACAGCGTGGGAAGCCCCAGGCCGCCGAAGGCGTGATCCGCCATGGCGTCGGTCCCGGCCCCGGCCATAATCAATTCGCGTTCCCTTTTCCGGATCGGGACCATTTCGTACAGTCCGAGGCGGCCCGAATAGCCGCCGCCGCAGAGTTGGCAGCCGACGGGCTCGACGACGGCGGTTCCGGGTTCGAGGCGGAAGGCGTCGGCCGAGGGGCCGTCGCAGGGGAGAAGCCTGCGGCAATGCGGGCAAGGCCGCCTGACCAGGCGCTGCGCGATTACCAGCCGCAGGGTGGAGACGATGAGTTCGCGCGCCACGCCGAGGTTGGCGAGGCGCGTCACCACCGACAACGAATCGTTGGCGTGGAGCGTGGACAGGACAAGGTGCCCCGTGAGCGCGCTTTTCACCGCGATGTCGGCGGATTCGCCGTCCCGGATCTCCCCGATCATGATGATGTCCGGATCGTGGCGCATCACGCTCCTGAGCGCCTTGTTGAAGCTGACCCGCTCGCTGTCGACATGGACCTGGTTGACGCCGTCGAGGGGGATTTCCACCGGGTCCTCGATGCTGACGATGTGCGACGTCCCCGGAGCGCGAAGGTGCCGCAGGGCGGCATACAGGGTCGTCGTTTTTCCGCTCCCCGTCGGCCCCGAAAGCAGGATGACCCCGTGCGCCTGCCGCAGCGCCGAAAGGAACATGTCCCGGTGCTGCCCGCGCATGCCGAGATTGTCGATGCCGGACAGCTCGGCCGCGGTCGCCGCCGTGGCGAGGATGCGGAGGGTGAGCTTCTCCCCGTGAAGGGTGGGAATGGTCGCCACGCGCATGGATATTTCCTCGCCCAGGCTTTCGATGGTCAGCTGGCCGTCCTGGGGTATGCGCTTTTCGGAAATGTCGAGCCTCGACGAGACCTTGACCGCGGAGACAAGATCCGCCATCGCCTCCGGCGTCAGCTCCCTGTCGATCCGCATGAGGCCGTCGACGCGCATCCGGACGAGGGCGCGTCCGCTTTCGGTGTCGAGGTGGATGTCGGAACAGTGGATTTGAATGGCGCGGTTGATCAGCTCCTCCAGCAGCGCCAGCGGCGTCCCCGTCCCGGCGCTTTCGGGATAGTAGCGCCGGATCGCCTTCTCCACCCCTTCGGGACGGCGCGCCGGCGCCACCCGGATTTCCAGCCCGATTTGCCCCTCCAGCTGCATGATGCCGGCGGCGTTGTCCTCGTCGCACTGGACCACGATCAGGGTGTCGTTCTCCAGCGCCACCGGCAGGACGCCGAGGCGATGGGCCAGCTTGGCCGGGACCTTCTCCAGCGCCTCCCGCGAGGCTATCACCCTGTCAAGATCGATTGCGACCGCCATCGGCTTCCTTTTCATAGCGAAACGCCAGCACCCGGAACGACAGGGACAGCAGCGGGCGTCCGCCCGACAGGATCATCGGCTCGTTCCCCTCGCCGTAAACCACGCCGAAGGCGATTTTTTCGATGCGCACCAGGTAAGGCAAACCCTCCGTCCTGCGAAGAAACGACCTGATCGAGGCGAAATCTCCGCGCAATTCGTAATCCTTTGCTGCGGCGTTGGGGGGAATCGCATCCGCCGGGTCCGGCGGCTCCGCCCCCGGTTCGGCCGGGACCGCGTTCCGGCCCCTTTTGCCGCCCCTGGCGGCGGGTTTCCCTGCGGTCTCCTTTTCGGACTCTTCCGCCGGCGCCGGAGGCTCGACGGGCTTGGTCTGAACGCGAAGGCCGCAGTCGACGGCAAGGGCGTACAGCGCGGCGTCGATATCGGCGGGATTGGCGCCGAGACGAAGCCGGGAGGCGGCTTCCTTCGCGGCCAGGCGTTCCTGGAAGTCGGCAAGCTGTTTCTCCCTGGTTTCGGCGCGCAGGAGACTGTCCTGCGTTTCCTTGTCCGTATCAATCGGCGGCACGACCTCGGGAACGGAGTCGTCCCTCAGGCGGCTTTCAATGGCGCGGATGTTTCTTTGGGCGGGATCGAGAAGAAGCCGCCGGGCGCCGAACACGACTCCCATGGCGAGGATTATGCCGATGACAATCCGGCGGAAGGTGTTGAACCTTCCGTAGAAGGAGAGCAATTCCCTTTTCCAGCCGCGAAAGGTTCGGCGGACGGCGCGGATCATTCCGGATGTCCTCTCTTTCTCGCCCCGGACCTGGCGGCGGCGCGGGCGGCGACGGCGTTCTCGTTCTGGTCCGAATCGATTCCAATATGGAAAACGAACTCCTGTTCGCCCGTGGCCAGCGCGGTATTGTTGAAGTCGCCGATCAGGCCGTGGCGGCGAAATGCGTCGCCCAGCTGGACAAGTCCCTCCGAAAGCCTGGTGACGCCGTGAACGTCGAACTGATCGGCGCCGACCTGTACGATTTCCGTTATCCGGACAAAAGGCGGCGTCCCGCTGGTCAACGCCGCGAGGATCGGACCAAGCGTCCCGGGAAGAGGCGTGGCGCCGTCAAGCAGCTCGTCTTTTTCGCGAACCGCGTCGAGGCGGCTGTTGACGGCCTGGAGCCGGTTCCGGGCCTTGTCGCGTTCGGAGACCAGCTTTTTCCATTCGGCCTCCCTTGCTTCCTGCCTTTCGAGATCGCGCCTGAAGGCGTAATGCCGATCCCCCACGTACAGTCCGGCAAGGAGAATGATGAAAAGCGCCAGCCAGGTCCCGGCGCGGTGGGGATCCCGCGGCGCCGGGGGGGGGCCGACAAAGGCGCAGCCCGCCTCGGTGTCGCCGATCTCCGCGTGGGCGGCGTGGCGCATGATTTCGTCTTCGAATTCCTGCAGGACGAGGAACTCCGCGCCGTCGCCCGTCATGAGGCGGACGGCCTCCAGCCGCGCCGGTTCCAGGCGGCCGCAGGTGACGACCCGGAGCGGCAGGTCGCGGTGGGCGGCGAGCCGCTTGGCCGCGCGCTCGTTGCGCTCGGCGGCGGCCTCCGACGCGTCCGCGTCCGTTCCGATCGGCAGCGGGTAAAAAGTGAACGGCGCGTTCTCGCAGGCGGGAACCACGTACAGGCTGCTCTGCCGGCGCATGAACAACAGCCTGGCGTCCTCGCCCATCCGCGCGTGCCGGGCGAGGACGGTCATCTCCAGGGAGCCTATGCCGTCGAACTCGAGGCCGGCCTGGTCGCATTCGCGGACAAAGCCCTCTAGGAGCGTGGATTCGAAGCCGGCGGTCATCATGACGTTGGCCTCGCCGCCCATGCGGTAGCGGGCGGCGTGGACGGCGGCGACGCGGAGGATGTGGGCGTCGATGCCGACCTCGCCCGCCGCTTCGTAGGCCAGCGCCGTGTGCAATTCCTCCCTGTCCGCGTCCTCCGGGAGTTCCATGGTGACGCTGTGGAGATCGGACGTCATGAGCAGGCGCAGCCGCTTCGCCTCCAGGGAGACGGCGGATTCGAGAACCTGCCTGGGGATTTTGCGGTTGTTGCGGGATGCCGTCTCGACGGCTTTCCCGGCGGCTTCCCAGGTTCCGCCCCGGTATTTGAACGCCTTCCCGCGCCAGGACTTTCCGTCGAAGGCGGCTATCAGGATGGAATCGCGCCTGGAACCGAGCCAGCCCATTGTCAGGAAAACCTTTTCTCGTCCATTGGTGAAAAATCCTTCCGTGCGCCTACGGCGTAACGTCATGACGCAGATATACGTCGAAATGGTTGAGCCCGGGACGAAGGTCGAGGGTGATCGGTCCGCCGCAGTCCAGGACGCGCGGGCGGATCGCGGCGCCGTTCGGGTCGGTGCCGGCGACCACGGCGTAGACATACAGCTTGGCCTGGGACCAGAATATTTCGCTTCCGGCGATTGTTTCGATTTCCATCCCCTGCGCCAAATCGCCTTCCTCGGCCCAAATGCCGAAGCCGGCGCCGTCCTGCTCCTTCGGAACGAACAGCACGTATTTGAGCGCGACGACATCGTTGCGGATGTACCCTTTTTCGTCGGGGGAGTCGCTGGCGACCATTCTCCATTGTTCCTCCTGGCCGTGGGAGTATTCATACGTGTATTCGTACTCCGCCGTCGCGGCCGTTGCGCCGCCGCCTTCCTCTTCCCCGCCGCCGCCGGAATCATCCCCGCCGCCGGAATCGATTTCCGTCTCGATTTTTCTGGTGAGCAGCGCCGCGTTGTGCCGCATGTACGCGGTCAGGCTGATTGTGGCCGGATAGGCGGCGAGATCGCTTTTCCCGGAGCTTCCGTCGGCGTCGACGGCGCCCTGGACAGCGATGAGAAACCCCTCGGGATTTTCGCCAACTATCCAGTCGTTTCCGAAGCCGTCGAAGAACACGCCTTTTGGGCAATGAAGATAGGGGCCGCGCCAACCGGCGTAAAGCGCCATGGCATTCGCCGGTATGGCTATCGTCTGGCTCACGGTGGCGCCGCCGGAGCCGGGGTATTGAACCGGAATCGGGCGATCCGCATCCGGCACCCTTTTTTTGTACAGGTACTCGTTTGCCGGGGGAGACCACAACTGGCTCAGCTCCTTGCCGTTTGAACCGGCTTTTCGCGGATATCTTCCCATGTCCGCGAGGAAGCCCGGAGTCCCCGGCGCCTCTCCCAGAACGGCGGCCCGGATGGCGGCCAATCCTTCCCGCGTGGCATTCTCCCGGCTCCGCTCTTCCATGTCCGTCACGCTGGTCATGGTCATGCCGGCGAGCGCGGCCATGAGGCCGAGCACGATCAGCAATTCCACCAGGGTCATGCCGTTACAGGCTTTTTCGCGCACTTCGCGTCTCCGCGCCTTGTTTTCATTCCAGAACGTCGGGCGCCAGCAGCAGTATCTTGTCGTCGCCCTTGGGATCGCCGGCGTAATCGCCCGAGGATTCGTCTTCTCCGTTGCGTCCGGTGTAAAGCAGGTAGAGGCTGCCGCCGTCGCCGACCACCAGGTAGCAGCGCCGGTCGGGGCCATCCAGATCGTTGTTGAAAAGAGGATCGCGCAGCCGGCGGTTCGCGCGATCGATGCCGCCCATTCCCGTCAGGTAGGGACCGCGCCAGCCCCTTTCCCGGTCCTTGTCCCACGAGGCGGGGAAGCTGGCCGAGGAATCCGCCGGACGCTCCCAAAGAATGGCCAGACCGCCCATTTTGTCGTTCCCGATGCGCTCATAATCGGATTTGCCCGGAGCGCAGTCGGCGACGAACCGCGAAAAGGCGTTGCGGATGTTCATCATTTCGGCCGGAACGACGCCGTCGTCCAAAACGGCCTCGCGATCGGCGGAAAGTTGCGGCATGACGATCGTCGCCAACGCGCCCAGAAGGCCGATGACGACAAGAAGCTCGATAAGGGTGAAGCCTTTGCGCTTCGCGCCGTCAAGCGCCATGCCGCCTTCCTCTTTCCGAAAAGCCGGGAGAGACCCGAAGTACGGCCTCCCCCGGCGACGCGTGGATTTTCAACTCGGGACGGAAAAACGCTCCGCCCGGATATGTTGCCCGGCGATCTCCCAGCCGCGATCAGGGGTTCAGGATGCCGTCTTCGGGGCAACTGGTGCCGATGAGCACGGCCTTGTCGCCGTTGTCGAAAGCCAGGATGTACGCCATATAATAGGCGAAGTCGGGCGCATCCTCGCCGTCAAGATTGGTGGCCGGGATCGGGCACTGGCCGGGAAGGGAAATCTTCAGATCGACCGCGCCCTTGGTCCAGTCCTGATTGACGCTTGCCCCGTTGGTCTTGTGGTTATTCCAGTCGAGGGTAGGAGTGATCCAGAAGCAGAGAACGCGACCGGGCTCCCCGTAGGGCGATACATTTACTCCTGAATCCACTCCTTTTTCCCAGTCTGTAATCGAAATGCCATTGAACGTTATGGCTTCGCCCTCATCGTCCTCCCATTTGGCTACGGTAGGATACACAACGGTACCAACCGTTCCGATTGTATCGCCAGAAACAGCCCCAATAGGTACGAGATTGTAGCCGGTACCGAAGGAAACCTGAGTAATTCCCGCGGCGTACAGCGATTGCGCCTGTGCAAGCGTTATAGCTGAGGGAGCGGTGTAGCCGTCGCCAGTCGAGACCATGTTCACAGCTTGGGCTTCGGGGAGCCCCTCCATCGGATCGCCAGATGCGGCGGCGTCCAAGCCGATATGCAGGTTGTTCGGGAAGATGCCGTAAATATCGTAATACTGTTGCAAGGTGCGCAGGGTGCCGGCCTGGTTGTAGTCGCAGACATCCCCCAGCGCCTCCTCGCGGTCGGCGGAAAGGCTGGGCAGAATCAGCGAGGTCAGCGCGCCCAGAAGGCCGATGACGATCAACAGTTCGATGAGGGTGAAACCCTTCTGCGCCGCGCGCTTCATTTTCTTTTCCATCGTGTTTTTTCTCCAATGAAAAACGATTC
>JAITKH010000416.1 GCA_031278535.1 Planctomycetota bacterium
CTTGAGGGAAATGGCCGCCTGGGCGCAGGCGGAAAGACACTTGCCGCAGCCGATGCAGAGATCGGCGAGGACCTGCAGCTTCCCCTCCGAGTGCATCTCCATTTTTCCGGCCCGGGAACCGGATCCCATGCCGATATTCTTCAGCGCGCCGCCCACGCCGGTCAATTCGTGTCCCTTGAAATGGTTCAGGGACAGGACAATATCGGCGTCCATGACTGCCCTGCCGATTTTTGCCTCTTTGACCAGTTCGCCGTTCGGCACCGGAACCAGGACTTCGTCGCTTCCCTTCAATCCGTCGGCGATAAGGATGTGGCAGCCGGTGGAGAAGGGGGAGAATCCGTTCAGGAAGGCGGTTTCCAGGTGCTCCAGCGCTTCCTTGCGATGGCCGACATACAGGGTGTTCGAATCGGTAAGGAAAGGCTTGCCTCCCAGTTCCCGAACCAGATCGGCCACGGTTTTGGCATAGTTCGGGCGGAGGAATGCAAGATTGCCGCGTTCCCCGAAATGGATCTTGATGGCGACAAATTTACGCGTGAAGTCAATGTCGCCAATGCCGGCGGTCCGAATCAGCCGATCCAGTTTGGCCTGGAGATTCTCTTCGGCGGTGACTCGCATGTCGGTGAAAAATACCCTGGACTTCTTCATGTCGTTTTCCCTGTTCCGAACTGTTTCAGGACCAATTTCAATGGCAAAACGGAAACCGCGTCTTTTCCGGTCCCCGAACTTCTTGCGCAGTTTCCACCAAACAATATAATGTATGCTGTCCTTCCGCGTTGACCATGTCCGGCAACTTCTGACGGGGCGTCTTCCTTGGTTGGCGGGCGGCGCAGACGGCGAAATATCGCCCTCTTCCGGCCAAGATGCGCGTCTCCGGCGAACGGTCGATAGCTGACGGCAGGCAACGCCGATCCGGAATGCAAGGAACGGCGGCATTGAAACACTTTTGCCTGACCGAATCACTGTTCCGCGCCTCCCCGGGTATGCCCGGGCGGGAGCGGATGCCTTTCAGAAAACGCGATTATACCGCAAGGCGGCTTGAAAAACAATCGGCGCCCCGCGAAAGCTGGAGAATTCGCAATGAACAGGCCCGACCCGAACACTCCGCATCCCGTGCCGGGATTTGACGCGATATACGTCAAACCGAAAAAGGAGTCGCCCCGTTCCATATCGATATTCTTTAGGGCGCATGTTGCAAAAAAAAAGGAATCGTGCATGATTGCGCACGGGAAAACGCTGTTCCAGACAATGGGCGCCATCGCCTGAAATGGATTCTTCAAGGGATATGGAACATGTTGCCGATCGATTTCCTTGAAAATTGCAAGGCATCGCATAGTACTTTTCGGTGCAGGCGCCCGATTTTTCTTACGAAAGGCGGCGAATTGAAAAACCTTGCCTGTTTAATTGCCGTCCTGATTGTCGCGTGGGTTCCCACCCAGGGCGGCGAAAGCTATTCGCTGCGGATTGGCAATGTTCTGGGCGACGCCGACCCCATTACCATCGGCCTGAGGGAAATGGCCAGAACAGTGGATTCGCGGACACACGGCCAGGTTAAGATAGAGGTATACCCTTCCAGCCGGTTGGGCGACACCGCCGAAATCCTGGAACAGGCAATATCGGGTTCGGCGGTCGGCGTCATCATCGACACCGGAATGCTCGCCGCCTATGTGCCGGAAATGGCGATTTACACCGCCCCTTACGTGTTCGACAATATTCGGGATGCCCGAAATTTCATCGAGACCCCGATGTTCGCTGAATGGGACGGTGAGCTCGTCCGATACGGGATCCGCGACCTGAGCTGCAACTGGTATCAGGGCGCCCGGCATTTCCTCACCAACGTCCGGGTGGAAAAACCGGTCGATCTCGCCAATCTTCGCGTCCGCACCATGGGGAGCGAGGTGGCCCAGGAGTCCATGCGCGCCTTCGGAGCGATTCCCGCCACGCTTGCCTGGAGCAAGGTATACGAGGGACTTCGGACAGACGCAATCGACGCCGCCGAAGCCCAATTGTCCGCTGCACACGGCGCGTCGCTCCACGAAGTGATCAAGTTCGTCGCCGAGACCGGGCATTTCATCCTGAATACGGCCCTGGTGACCAGCGAAAAATGGTTTGCGTCGCTTCCAGAGGAATACCGGAAAATCCTCCGAAACGAATCGCTCAGGGCCGGTGACTACGCCACCAGCCTCACCATCGAGCGGGAAGGCGAGTTCAAGTCCGACATGGAGGATGCCGGTGTTGTTTTCACAACTGTCGACATTAAGCCGTTTATCGAGGCCAGCAAAGCGGTTTATGATGTCATGGACTGGGCCGATCTGAAGAGGCGGATTGATCTGGCGATCGGAAAATAGGACACCGGAACAGTGACGATGTACTTCCGCCTTCCCGTTATCCTAAATCGGCATCCTGTTCATGACTCTCGTCACCATGGGCGGCATGACCCCGCCGATGGGAGTGACCATGTTTGCCGCCTGTTCCATCCTGAAATGCCCGTTCGAGGATTACGTCCGCGAGTGTATGCCCTTCGTCGTCACCATCGTTCTGGAAGGTGCGATTCTAACGTTTTTGCCGTACGCCGTCATGTGGCTGCCGAACCTGGGTTTTGACGCTTTGCCTGCGCCGGACGGCAAAGATGCGCCGCATTTATCGGGGGCCGACGCAGATTGAGGATGTGTCCCGAATTTTTTGGTAGCCCCGAAGCGGCGGGAAGAGAACGGTTTTTTTTGTGGAGAACATGTCATGAAGATAATTTTGCGATGGTTTCCCTTCGGGGACGACAGCGTCGAATTGTGGCAGATTCGCCAGATACCGGGCGTGTCCGGCGTCGCCACCTGCCTTCCGGCCGTGCCGGTGTGAGAGGTCTGGCCCCTCGATACGCTTGAAAAACTCAAGGCCGAAATCAACGGGGCCGGCTTGGAGATGGAGGTAATCGAATCGGTCAACATTCACGAGGACATCAAGAAGGGGCTTCCCTCGCGGGATCGGTATATCGAGAATTATATCGCCACCATCGGCAATCTTGGGCGGGTCGGGATCAAGTGCCTGTGCTACAATTTCATGCCGGTAATTGACTGGGCCAGGAGCGATCTGGCCCACCAGTTGCCGGACGGCAGCACCGTCCTCTCCTATCGGCATTCCGAAGTCCTGCGGATGAATCCCTCGACCATGGCCGACGCGATGGCCAGCAAGGCCCGGGGATATTCCCTGCCCGGCTGGGAACCGGAGCGGCTCGGCGCCATGGGGACGGACATCGAGTTCTACCAGTCCATGAGCCGCGAAGATTATTGGAAGAACATGAAATATTTCCTCGACGCCGTGATTCCGGCGGCGGAAAAGGCTGACGTCCGCATGGCCATCCACCCGGACGATCCGCCGTGGCCCCTTTACGGCTTGCCGAAAGTGATCTCCGGAGCCGGGAACATCCGCACTTTCCTGGAACTTAATCCCAGCCCCTACAACGGGCTCACCCTTTGCACCGGCAGCCTCGGCGCCGACAGGGCCAACGATCTTCCGGCCATCGTCCGGGAATTCGCCGGACAGGGACGGATCCATTTCGCCCATATCCGGAATATCCATCATCTGACCGGCGTGGATTTCGACGAATCGGCCCACCTGTCCTCCTGCGGCGACCTGGACATGTACGCCATCGTCAAGGAGTTTCACGACGCCGGCTTCGCCGGCTATATCCGGCCCGACCACGGGCGGATGATCTGGGGTGAAAAGGCCCGTCCCGGCTACGGCCTCTATGATCGCGCCCTTGGATCGCAATATCTCATAGGTCTCTGGGAGGGTATCGACAAGGATGGCCGGTGATCCGCGCTCCGGCATTGGACTTCACTGCGATTCGGGGATGAACCGGGGGATGTTTTACGATGTTTTTTTCATCCGCATGAAAGGATCCGCACAATGAAACTGGACAACGCGGGAATCAGGAATCTTGATGTCTGGCGCCAAGCGGGATTCGCCGTCCCGGGTTTTGATCGGGACAAGATCATCGCCAGCGCCAAGGTCAGGCCAGTCTGGCTCCATTTCGGGGCCGGCAACATGTTCCGGGCCTTT
>JAITKH010000424.1 GCA_031278535.1 Planctomycetota bacterium
GCGAAACAAACTGGCTCAGAGACGCACACCTTCCAAAAAATCATAATGTTATAACCAAATAAACCATCTAACCAATACTGGAACATCCGTTGAAGCTGGCAATACTCCTGTCGTTCAACTTCTTATCCATGAGTAACTTCTTTTGCCCGAAATCGGGTTACCCAGAAATTTACCCAAAATTTGCATGGCTGTCAAGGGATTTGCGTGGACTTTACAAGAGATCGTTTTACTATGACATGAAATCCGCCAATGCTTTTTGGACATTGGCGGATTTCATTGGACTGGGAAATGGCACCCCGGAAGGGAATCGAACCCCTATCTGCAGCTCCGGAGGCTGCCGCCTTATCCATTGGGCTACCGGGGCGTTGAAGACGCTGTACGATCTGATCGGCTCGCCGAATCCTATCAAGGGAGATCATCATATCCGGACGGCGGAGTTTGTCAATCCAGAAAGCCGTTACTCTGTCCGGCGCCTCAGGACGCGGCGGACTTCTTCCGCCCGCGCCTGCGCTTCCCTGACCAATCCGGCCACCGCCCTGGCGGCGACGATTGGCTCCACCTCGACAAAGGAGGTCGGCAGGGCCAGGATCCGCGAAAGCGCACGCTCCGTCTCCACCAGCGCCGGCCGGGGCGCATTGTTGCGGTAATGCCCCTGGCGATGGCAGCCGGGATGGAAATAATCGCGGACCAGAATATTCTCCAGGCGAAGGGCCAGGATCAATTCGTCCCGGGAAAGACCGAAGGCGGATTCCTCGACAAACAGAGCGAAATAGCGATAATTATTTCGGCCGAACCGATCCAGGTGATGAATCCGCAAACCGGGAACGTCCGCCAGTTCGCGGATATATGTCTCGCGCACTTCGCGCAGGCGACGGACGCGGCCCTCCAGGAAAGGAAGCGACGCCAGCCCGAAGGCGGCGGACGCTTCCGGAAGCTTCGCATTCAGGCCGAGTTTTCCGGCGTCGTTCGGACGATCGAAGCCGAAATTGCGGAGTTCCCGGAGTTCGCGCGCCAGGGACGAATCGCCGGTAAGCACCATGCCGCCCTCGAACGTGCTGAAAAACTTGGTGGCGTGAAAACTGAGAAACTCCGGGATGCCGAATCCGCCGGGCGGCACTCCCCCCAGATCGCAGTCGAAGGCATGGGCGGCGTCGGCCAGCAGCGCGACGCCATGACGCCGGGCCAGATTGCCCAAAGCCGGCATGTCCGCCATGACGCCGAATACATGGGTGGGAATGATTGCCCGGACGCCGGGGGACATTTTCCGCTCGCAATCGGCCGGAGAAAGATCGAGAGTTTCCGGATCAATGTCGCAGAACACCGGCCGCAGCCCCGCCCACTCGCAGGCGTGGGCGGTGGCGACAAAGGTGTTGGCCGAAACAAGCGCTTCGCCCGAAACAAGCCCTATCGCCTTCAGAAGCAGCAGTTGCGCCAGGGTCCCGTTGGCGATCGCCACCGCCTCGGCAATTCGAAAGCGCGCCGCCATCTCCTCTTCCAGGCGGACCGCGAGCGGCCCGGAATTGGTGAATTGGTTCCGCGCCAGCATCCCGTCCATCAGCCGGAAAAACCCGCCTCGCAGCTCAGGTTCGACAATGGGACCGCCCACATGCTGCGGGACGGAAAAAAAAGGCGTGCCTGTCAATGCCGCAAGTTCCATGTCGGCGTCTCAATCGATTTGAATCGGCTCCCGATTCCCGTCGCGGCGCAGGACCTCGTCGTGCCGTATTAGGTGATCGACGGCCCGGCGGAGGCCGGAAGCGTCGGCGAGGCGGAAAAGGCAGGAGTCGAGATCAATCTCGCCCAACCGGCGGGTCACGTCGGCAAGATAGGCGCTGTCGTCCACAAGGCGAAGACAGATCGCCTCCCACCGATCCATGCCGTCGGCCACGAGTTCCCCCAATCCGACCCGTTCCAACAGGGCGGCGGCATAGCGGTTGTATTCGTTGCGCCCTCGCAAAATCACCAGCGGCTTTCCGATGAGCAGGGCGTCGACGGCGGTGGTCCCGCCGCCGAAGGGATGAGAATGCAGGGTAAAATGCCCCAATTCCTGGCGGCGCATGTATTCGTCATAAGGAAGATCCGGCTGGATTATAAAGGCGCTTTCCGGCAAAATGGAAGCGTAGTCCTGGATAGTGGCCATGAAGGCGGAGTTGCCGGTGGCGCCGCAACCCGGGAAGATCGAAAAAATCACCGGCCGGGAGGCCCGGTCCAGTATCCGCCGGAGCGCCAATGCCATCCGGTTGTTGTTTTTCATATGCATCCAGGGACAGTTTATCAGGAAGTCGTCCGGGAGGGGCGGCCGGACGGGCGAGTACTTCGGCTTGATCGGGTGGACCGAAAGCCCGGGCAGGAGAACCAGGCGCTCGTCGTAGTTCTCCTCGGGATGGTCGGGCGTCTCCACTTCGGCCCCGCTCAGGAAATAATCCATGTTGACGCTGGCCGAACTCACCGGGTGCCCGGTCCCCATGCACTGGATGGGGGCGATGCGCATGTTTGCGAGGTACACCGATTCCTGGCTCATGCCGACATCGGGAAAATAGGCGAGCTGGAAGTCGTTTTCGAGTATCGACGACACTTCGATTCGTTCCGGCGAAGCCTCGATGTCCAGAACCCGCCGGAACAACGACGTCTCCGGCCTTTTGCGGTTGGGCAGGGTCATATTCACCAGGGTGAGATCATAGTGGCGCGCCAGCTCCTCGACATAAGGGGCGAAGGCGCGGTACACGGCGTGCTCACCGTCCCAGTAGGCGCTGATCACGGCGACCGAGCGCGGATTCGGGTTGTTGGCGATGCGGACGCCGGAGCAGTAGCGGCGGATGGCCTGGTTGAAGACGCGCTTCAACATCCGGTCGCGGCTGTTGTCCACATACGTGCACCGGAAATAGCCGCAGATCACATCCGAGTCGTACGGCTCGAAGCGACTGTCGACCCCTTCCAGGAAATGCTCGTAGTTCCCCTGCACCACCGGACTGACATAGGTGTCGCACCAATTCCAGAGGCAGGAATACCAAAGCGAAGCGAGCATGCGGTTGGCGTCGAACAGCTTGGCGACGGGCATTTCCAACCGGCTTCGCGGCGTGTAGAGAAGAAGGAGTTTCGCCATGTTGTCTTGCTGCCCGGCTATCTTCCGCATGCATTCGTCGCCGTTCCGGTGGGGGGTGACCGCCAGGAGGTTCGTGATGTTGCTGTTGCAGGTGAAAAGGATCTCGTCCCCTTCCCCGAGTTGAAAGGACGGCTTCTCCATCACCTTGAACCAGAGATCGAAAAGTTCCGTGAAATATTTCTGATCGTCGCCGAGGAACATGCCCATGTTCTGGTTGCGGACGACCCGCAGCATCGCCCGGAAACGATCCATGAAACCGCGATAGTCCCGGCGGCGGATCAGTTTCTCCATTTCGCCCAGGGGGCAGCGGACGCCGAAAGGTTCGGTCGAACCGAGCATCCGCGCGAAAAAATCATCGTCCCGTGCCATACTTCCCGTCTCTTTCCCGTCCTGCGCCGGCCAGGGATTCGCCCTTTCCAGCCGCGCCGGCCAAATCCTTTTTCGCCACCCGGAACCACAGTTCCTCCCGTTCGCGCCGGGCCGCGTCGGGATCTCCGGCCGCGTCGACGTCCTTGAGGCGCTGCGCCAGACGCTGCCGGGCCGCCTCCATCTCCTCGCGGGTGGGAACAGGAATGCCGCCAGGCCAACTCATCCCGTCCAAATCGAAAATTTCCGAGCCATTCTCGGCCAGGGCGGAAAGAGCGGAGACAGCGGCGAATACCCTGTCCTCCCGCAGTTTTTCCGTTTTTCCCGGTGCGAGACGCCCCCCGCGCGCCAGTTCCCTCCCGGTATCGGCCGCTTCCTCAAACAGGCGGGCGGGAAGGGGTTTGGGTACGCGGGACGAAAGGCTTACCCGATCAATCGACGTGTTTTCGTCAAGGATCCGCCCCGTTGCCTCCGGTTTCGTTCTCCCATAGGTTTCCGAAACCTGCAACCTGGCGAACATGCTCCCAATGTCGGAGCGGCCCGCGTTATCGATATGGACGGACATGTCCAACCTCCTTCTCCTGCCGATGCGCTTCAGGCTTTGTTATCGGCAAAAGAAGGAGAGCGGCTTCAGTCATTATCGGAAGCGGATGCGGGTCCGGGCATCAGCGGATGAGGGGAAACGGCAGGCGCAATCCGCGCTGCTGATGTTGCTGCGGCTGGTCCGGTTGGGGCTGGACCTGTTCGGGCGTTGCCTGGTTTGCCTCGGCCCCGGTCCCGGCCTCCTCGTTGTGCCGCTCCAGTCCAAAAACCCGCCCCAGATTCCGCCCGATATTCCCGGGGGCGCCGATGATCGCCCCCGGCGCGTCCCTGGCGAGATTGAGGACGCCGCCAATAACCTGGGCCGGGGCCGCCGCCACGATGTCGGTCACGAACCGGCCGGCAAGCAGCCCGATGCCGGAGAGATTGGGCCTTTCCAGGTTGCCGGACACGTTCACCATGTAATGCCCCTTGGCGGCATTCTGGTTCATCTTCGCCATAAACCCGCGCTTTTCCTCGTCCGTCCCGGAGCGGAGATTGGGAATGATGTTCGGGAGCGAAAAACCGATAAGGTTTTCCAATTTGCCGACCACATAGAAATCCATGTTCATGGAATGATCGGCCGACACTATGCCCTGCACCCGGAAATCGCCGGTATTGTCCCCAACCACATTGATGGGATGCTCGGCCGGAAAGGATATGACGCCATCGCCGGCGGCCACGGCCATGCCGCTCACTGAAGTCAGGGTAATGGTCCGCGACTTGTTACCCTCGGTCACCTCCTGGTGCATGAGGCCGCGCGCCTTGTCGAGTTCGCTGTTTAGAATCGGTCCCGTGGTAAGGGAAACCGGGCCTGTGGCAAAAGTAAAATTGTCGAGCCGGAGGGTTCCGAGAATCCCGTCTTCCGAGAAACCGGAAAAAGACACTCCGGCGGTCTGGCCGATCTCGGCCGGAAGGTTCAGGATGCCCTTGCCGAACGACAAGTAATCGGCAAGCTGGCTGTTGACTTGGGAAAGGGGGATGTTCCGCCCCGCCAAGCGGAGGGTCACCGCCGGAGCGGCTGGCTTGAAATCGATCCGGCCGCTCGCCGACGCTTCGCCGTCTTCCTGGCCGCCCAGCCTGGCCTCCCCGGACTTGAGCGTAAACAATCCGTCCTCCAATTGGAATTCGCAGCGCAAGACTTCAATCGGCTTTCCGTCCAGAACGGCGCCGGCGAGCGAGGCCGCGCCGTCGGCGATATCGACGAAACGAAGGGGGGCGTAAGGCGAATCCGCAGCCTGGACGGCCGCCGCCCGTTCGAGACGAATCGACAGGGTGGCGTCAAGGCCGGCGGTACCCGCCGGCGCGGAAAGATCGTTCTCTCCCAACCGAATCTGGAAATCCCGGAAAGTGACTTTCCCTTCGCCAATCCGGACGGCGGAGACATTGCCCGACATGCCTATGGCGCCCTCGACGCTTCCCTTGAGTCCCATCTCCGGCGCCAGAATTCCCGGAAACACCAAAGCGGTCCGGGCAAGATCAATTGCCCTGAAGCGGAACCCCAAATTGATTGCGGCCAAGCCGGTTGGAATGGCGTCGGCGCCGGCGATCAGGACAATGTCTGCGGTTCCGAGCGCCTGTATCTGGCCGGAATCGGATTGGAACACCAGTTTGGACAGGTGGAGACGGTTTTCCGCAAAGGAATATTCTCCCTCCATGGCGGCGCCGAGTTTGCCGGCTTCGGCGATGTGGCGCGTGTCCCCAATACTCAGGGCCGCGCCCTGCCAGATTCCCGACAGGTGCAACGCCAGGGACTTGGCGCCGTTGCCTTGAAGCCGGAGGCGGGTCTCGTATATTCCTCCCATCTGGGACTCGTAGACCAGGTTGGAATAGTCCCGCAGGTGGGGGAACAAGCCGATCAAACCCAGGATCATGGTCCGGCCGGCTCCGGCCGACCCTCTGAAATCGATGTCCAGCGTTCCTTGGGCATCGCCCCGCCTGAGGGAAAAAACGGCCGGCGCGGCCGCCAGGGACAGGGCCGGTTCGCCGGAACCGGATTTCACGACTCCGTCCAGCCTGCGGACGTTCAGGCTGACGGTGCCGGTATCCGCCTTGTACCCGGCGGCGATTTCATGATTCATCTCGAAGGGATTGACTTCGCCGGTGGTCAGTTTGAGCTCCCCCTGGAACATTCCCTTGCTGACGGCGGAACTCCCGTTCCAGACAAACTCGCCGCTGGCCTTCGCTTGGGAAAGCAGGGCCGGCGGCAATTCAAGGAATCCAAAAAGGGAGGTAAGTTCGGACGGAGCGACGGCGGCGGCGTATTGCATGGCCAGTTCGCCGCCCGACAGGTCGGCGCGGCCCCGGGCGTTTGCGGCCAGAGGCCTTGATCTGAACGAGGCCGCCCGCAGGGTGATGGCCTGCCGCTTTTCCGATCCGACATATCCCTCCAGTCCCAGATCCAGCCTGATCTTGCCAAAATCGCTGTCGTCGCGCCGCTGGCCGTCTCCCAGTCGGCTGAACACCAGTCGCTCCGTCTCGGCCGCCAAGGACGGGATCCGGAAGTCTCCTTCCCCCGACAACGGCGCAACAACCCCCTCGGAACCAAACGAAGCCCGCGTCCGGCCGATCGCCAATCCGGCCGTCCGTTTTCCATCCTGGTCAATGGCGAAAACGAATTCCTGTCCATCGATCTCCAGGCGGGACAATTCGACCAGGAGATTTCCGGCATGCAGCCTGCCGGAAGATTGCAGCCGCGTTGCCCCTATTCGCCCGGCGACGGCGAAATCGCCGTCCCTGGTCCTGAAATCGACAAGTGCCCCGGCATTGTCCACCTCCAACGCTTCCACGCTGACGGCCGACGGATTGACCACGTCCGCTCCGGCCGCCACGCTTACCGCGATTTTTTCGAATTTCGCCCCGGCGGCGCCTTGCGCAAGCCCCAGGGCGAGACCGGCGCCTTCCAACTCGGTTTTGACGTTCACTCTCGTCTTTCCGTTCTCGAGAACGATCGCTCCGTCGCCGGCGGCATTTCCCGCCAGAGTTTCGATTTCGGGCGGGAAAAGAGGGCGAAGCAGTTGCGCCAACCGTTCCAGCCGGGCGGAAAACCGCACATCCGCCCGGCCGCGGGGATTGTCCGTAAGAAGCCCCGTGGCGGTTGCCGACGTAATCCCGCCTTCTATTCCCCCGTCGATGGTGAAGTTCAGGGCGGCCAGGGACAATTCGTCCCGGAAAAAATTATAGGTAAGCCGGGTTTCCTGGTTGATGACGCGCACGGCTTCCGACCAGGGAGTCGCCGGAAGCGCGAGTTCGGTATCGGCGAAACGAATTTCCGCCGCCGCCTCGTCCTTCCCCGAAACGGTGGCGGCGAGGCCGCCGTGGAGCGTCAGGCGTACAGGCTCGCCGCCGATTTGCGGCACCCGCAGGGAAACGGGCGTCCTCGTCATCGACAGGCTGGATTTCAGATCGAAGGCGTCGCCGACGTCGGCCGTTGCTTTCAAGACGGTTCCGGCCAGGCCGACTTCCGCCTCAATGCCGCTCGCGGCCTCGCGAATGCCAAGATCGCCTTCCGAAAATTCGACGCTCACCGTCGGCGCGAGGACGGAACCATGTCCCGCCGGGACCGATATCCGGCCGGAGAACCGGCCTTTTCCGGTCAGCCCCGGGAGCCGGGGCGGCGCCATCCCCAGATCGCCCAGGAAAGCGGAAACGGCGGCGAAGTCAAGACCGCCGGAAAACTCCGCCGCTGCGGCCGGAAAGCCGCCCGCAGCCAGGGCGGCGATTCCCTCGAATCGGCCCCGCCCTTCCAAGGTGGCCGCCGCGCTGGTCAGCGCCGCGTCGGAAAAGGTTATGCTGTCCTGATCGGGCGCGTATTCGGCGGCGAGATCGAGTTTGCTGTCCGGCAGCCGGAGGCGCCTTCCCAGTCCCGGATCGGCTTCGGCGCCGGTCAAGGCAAAACCGGAAAGCGCCAGGATGGCCTTGCGGCCGGCGTAGGCCAGTTTGATTTTGCCGCTGACGGCGCCGGCGGGAAGCAGGTCGCCCAACCCGGCCTTTTTAAGCAGTTCGCCGGGGGCGAAGGCGACCGCATCGATCTCGAGCACGGCCTCGCCGTCTGGATTGAAGGCATTGTCCCGGATGAGGGCGGCCTTCCCGGACAGGACGAACTCGCCCTTCCCCGGATCATCCGGATAGGGGAGTATGCGGCCGGAAAGGATGAACGGATCGTTCAGGGAGGCGCCGTCGATCTGGATGGCGTCAACGGCGATGTCCAGTGCCAGGTCTCTTTCGGCGTCGGAAAAGGACAGGTCGCCCCGGGTCAGGGTCACTCGATGGATTTCGACGGGAGGAAGCGCGGCCGGCGCGGACGTCCCTCCGTCGGCGAGGGCGGCCAGGCGGACGCGGGGCGACGCCTGACCGGGAGGAGATCCCGTCGTCGCGAGGGCGGCCAGGCGGGAAAAATCGGGCAGATTGAGCGAACCGTCCTTTTCGCGCCGAACCGAGGCGGTGAACCCGGTTACCGCCAAGTTGCTGACGATGACGCGGCCGGACAGCAGGGCGGGCATGGACACGCTGGCGCGCACCTCGTCAATCCGAAGAAGCGCGGGAGAGGCGGGAACGCCCTTGTCGGCCTCCGGGGCCAGGGTGACGCCCTCGACAATCACGCTGCCGTTCCAGCCAAACCCAAGATTCCTGAAATCCAGATCCATGCCAAGCGTTTCCCTGGCTTGGGTTTTGGCGATTCCCCGGATTGTATCGACAGGCAGGATATGGGGCAGGAAATAGATGGCGGCGGCGAACAGGACGAACAATACCACGATGACGGCAAATGCCTTCTTGAGACCTCTGTGCCTTTTGGCGGGCAGGTGTTGCCGTGCTTCGGTCGGGATGTCTTCCATGGCGATTCTCCTGGCTGACAGATTCCTCGTTACTCGCTATTTTCAACCGGAAGCGTATCGGCGCAAGGAAAAACCGGCGGGTTGCCAGCGCAAACGCCCTGTCCGCGGCAAATCCCGGGAAAGAACCGGCGAGGAAAAGACAAAGGCTCGCGCAGCTAAATTTTCAATAATACCGCCATGTTTTGCGAACAATAGTGCCTGAAAACGCCGCCGGAAAGTTTGGCGCTTTTGAACTATCCCATGCAAACGGGGGTATTGAGATGCGCAACTCCCGGGGAAAAAACCAGGGATCGGGAAAAGTTTTGACATTGGCTCCGGTCGTAATATAATTCGCGAGGCGCCAAACGTCGTCTATAATTGTGTAATTTTCCCTACGAAAATTCACAATTTCGAATGACGTTCGGCATATCGTCATGCAGATCGCATTGTTGGAAAATATTCCCCGCACCCGCATATCCCTGTACACCAGAGGGGTGTGTGCGTAGGCACGGGCAGGGGCAACCCCTTCCGCGCCGCCGGGGAATGATTTATCCTGTCCGCAACGCGACAGAGTTCTTTTTGCGGCTATGCCGCCCGCGAAATGAAGGGCATGATATCCGGCAGTGCTGTGTTGGCGCCAATTCTTGTTGTTATTGTATTTGCGGCGTGACGGAGAATGAGCGATGCCAGGGTTTGGCGGGCGATCAACAGTCCCGCCGTACCGGCGGGAAAAGGAGAAGGACATGATTAAGCGTCTGTCGGCGGCGATAATCGCGGCCGCATTGGGGATGTACGTTTTTTCTCTTGCCGGCCAAGCCGAAGCCGGACAGATATCCTTCAAAATGGTGGGCAACAATTCGTCCGCCCTGTCCACCGAGGCGACCAGGAAGATAGCCGCCGCCATCGGGGAAAAGTCAAACGGCGATCTCAAGCCCGTCCTTTATCTCGAAGGCCAGCTGGGGGACAACGACGAAGACCTCTGCACCGGCGTCTCGGAAGGAAATTACGAAGTGCTGCTGAATGCCGAGATGTTGTTCAACTGGGCGCTGCCGGATTGGATGTCGCTATTCAACATGGCATTCATTTTCGACAGCCAGCAGCATTTGCAGAACTTCTGGAACAGTGATATCGGTTCGGATTTGACCGGGCGTCTTCGCGAAAAATACAACGTATACGCCTATATCAAGACCATAGCGCTCCGCGGCCCCCGTTATCTGACGGCCAACAGGGAAATCCGCGGCGTTGCCGACATTGAGGGCGTCAAACTGCGCACGCCCAACAACACCGGCGTCATCGCCTCCTGGAAAGCCGCCGGCGCCAACGTCACGCCGGTCGCCTGGGGCGAATTGTTCGGCGCCCTGCAAAGCGGCATCGTCAGCGCCCAGGAGAATCCCCTCGCCAACATCGAACAGGCGGGCCTGTTCCAGGTCCAGAAATATCTCATGCAGACGGAGCATCAATATACCAATTTCTTCCTGTATTTTTACGGCCCCTGGTGGGAAACGCTGAGTCCCGCGCATCAGGCCATTATCGGCGAGGCCATAGATGCCGGTTTTGCCTGGCACAATGAACAGGTCAACGCCGAGGATGAACGGCTCCTCGCCAGTTTCAAGGACAAGGGCATGATTTTCATTCCCAAGAACCAAATCGACATCGAATCCTTCAAGAAGAGGATTGTTCCCGCTCTTCTTGAAGAGTACAAGGAAACCTACCCTGCGGGCGCCTACGAACGGATTCAATCGCTCAGGCCTCGTGTTCCGTAAGGTCTCAGGCTTTGCCTGAGACCTTACGGGGAGTGTCCCGGTTCATCCGGTTTCTACCTGCGGGGAAGCGAATTCCCCTCTGGCATCGGAGGTCAATCCCGGAACAAACGGACTTCAGAATTTGGAAAGCTTGAGACTTTCCAGACCACCAGGTAAAAAAAATCAAAATCCATACGCATTCCCGGGGAACAGCTTTTATGCCGCCGGAAAAGAGCGCGGAAGGCGTCGGGGCGCCAATCGGCAAGAAACAGGGCCTGTCGAAAATCGCCGCCGTATCCGGAAAAGCAGCTTCAATCCTCGAGCAAATCGTCAGATGGCTCGCGATCGCCATAGTGATTGTCCTGGTTTGCTCAATCTTTTTCCAGGTTGCGCGTCGAACGTTGACGGGGAAATCCATTGTGGAATTGGAAGAGCTCTCCATCGTTCTCGCCGCCTGGGTTGCGTTTCTCACCGTGGCCTATGCCGTGCGCCGGCAAGTGCATGTGCGGATAGAGATTTTTATTGAAAGGCTGCCGTTTTTTCTCCGGAACGCGACGGAATTGGCAATCAATGCGGCAATCCTCGCAACCACGGCGATATTGGTGTATTACGGGTACCGCCTGGCGGCGAGAAAAATCATGGTGCCGATGACCGTGCTTCCTGTCCACCAGGGGTTCTGGTATTTCGCCTTTCCGGCGGGCATGGGCCTTGCCGCGCTTTTCATGATTGACAACGTGATTCAGATACTGAACCGCTTCCACACCCGCAAACCGTATCGATCGGCGGATTCGTCGGCGGAGGCGACGGCGGGAAATCCCGGGGAACCTCCGGCCGGAATCATGGGAAAGGGCGGGAATTAGCATGTGGGTCGTCATTTTTTTCGTACTCCTCATCGGCTTTGGCGTCCCTGTGGGCTTTTCCATGGCGCTGAACTCGGTAGGCTACATTTTATATACAGGATCCACCGGCTTGACCATGGTGCCGCAAGCCATGATCAGCGGCGTTTCGTCCTATACCATGCTTGCCATTCCCTTTTTCATGCTGGTCGGCGAGTTGATGAACAGCAGCGGCATCACCAAGCGCATTTTCCGTTTCGCCAGTTGCCTGGTGGGTCATGTCACCGGAGGCCTCGGTCACGTGAATGTGTTGTCGAGCATGATCTTCGCCGGCATGTCGGGAGCAGCCGTCGCCGATTGCGCCGGTCTCGGCGTGATTGAAATTAAAGCCATGCGGGATGCGGGATTCGACACCGACTTTTCCGTGGGCGTCACCGCCGCATCCTCCATCATCGGCCCCATCATCCCGCCCAGCAGTCCCATGGTCCTGTTCGGCATCGCCGGGAGCGTGTCCATAGGCTCCCTGTTCATGGGGGGCATCACAGCCGGCATTCTGGTGGGCTTAGTCATGATGATCACCGTCTACGTCATTGCCCGCAGACGAAACTATCCCAAAAACCCCCCGGCGAATTTTTCGCAAATCATCAACGCTTTTGGCGCGGCCCTTCCCGCCCTGTTGTCGCCGATTATCCTGGTGGGAGGCATTCTCTCCGGCTATTTCACGCCGACGGAAGCGGCCGCGGTAGCCGTTTTCTACTCCCTTTTTGTCGGCCTGTTCGTCTATCGGGAATTGAAGCCCCGGGACATTGTCCGCGTCCTGACGATTGGCATCGAAAACCTCGGCATGGTCATGCTGCTTATGGCCACCGGCAAGGCGTTCGCTTGGGTTCTGGGCATGGAAAAAATTGCCGAGGCGGCAACCGGGGCCATGTTCGGCATCAGTTCCAGCCCCTGGATTATCATCCTGTTGATCAACCTGCTGTGGCTTTTCATGGGCACCTTTATGGAAACGAACGCCAGCATTTTGATTCTGACCCCAATCCTTATGCCGATTGCGGCGCAAATCGGCTGGCATCCCGTCCATTTCGGCGTGACCATGATTTTCGCCCTGATGATTGGCCTGCTCACGCCGCCCATGGCCATCTGCCTCTTCATCACCTCGAAAATCGGAGGCATCAGTTTCCAGCGCGCCTTCAAAGCCGTGACGCCTTACTACATCGGGCTTCTGGTGGTCCTGTTCCTGATCAATGTTTTTCCTGAAATCGTCCTGGCGGTGCCCCGCTTCCTGCTGGGAACCGCATTCTGACACGCGCCAGAGGGCCGATGGAGCGCATAACGGGAGACATGCAATGCGGGAAGACATGTTGCAGCCGGACATCGAGACTATGTCCCGCGATCAACTGGCCGGGCTCCAACTGGCCCGCCTGAAGGAGATCGCGCGGTATGTCTACAAGCGGAACGCGGCTTGGCGGAATCGCTTCGCCGAAGCCGGCGTGGCTCCAGAGGACATCGGGGAACTTTCCGATCTCCAGAAACTCCCGATGCTTGACAAAGAGGGGCTCCGGCTTGCCTATCCCGACGCCCTGCTTTGCGAGGACAGGCAAAGCATCAGGGAATTGCACATGTCATCCGGATCATCCGGCACTCCCATAGCCATGCTCTACAACCAGGACGACCTCGACCAATGGGCCGAATGCATGGCCCGTTGTTACCGCATGGCGGGCTGCCGCCCCGGCGATCCCATTCAGATCACCCCGTCCTTCGGGCTGTTCAACGGCGGCTTCGGCATGTATCACGGAGCGCGAAGGGCCGGCCTCTTCGTCATCCCGACCGGCGCCGGCAACACCGCCCGGCAAATCAAGCTGGCTCGCGATTTTCACACCCGGATTTTCACCGGCGTCGTTTCCTACGGCGTCCGGGTCATTGAGGAATTGGAGAAACAGGGATTCGATCTCCCCGATCTCGCCATCGGCATTTTCGGCGCCGAAACTTTTTCCGACAGCATGAAGCGGCGGATTTCCGAAAGATTGGGAGTGGAAGCCTTCGACATTTACGGCATGACCGAAACCGGCGGAGTCGGAACGCTCGGGCAGGACTGTCCCGACCATTCCGGCATCCACCTCTGGGAGGATCATTACCTCGCCGAGATAATCGATCCGGCCAGCCGCGAGCCTGTCCCGGACGGAACGCCGGGCGAGCTTGTCGTCACCTCGCTCACACGATTGACGCTTCCGGTCATTCGCTTTCGCACCGGCGACCTGACCCGGG
The DNA here is from genome assembly GCA_031278535.1 of Planctomycetota bacterium. GTDB lineage: Bacteria > Planctomycetota > SZUA-567 > SZUA-567 > SZUA-567 > JAJBSZ01. The sequence goes on from JAITKH010000424.1 coordinate 13,709, forward strand.
TCCTTTCCCGCGAGACCTGCGCCTGCGGCCGTACCCACCTCCGCCTCGCCCCCATCACCGGGCGGGTGGACGACATGCTTATTATCAAGGGGATTAACTTCTTCCCGAGCCAGGTGGAACAGGCATTGCTGGAAATTCCCGGAGTCCTGCCGAACTACCAGATCATTATCGAGGAAACCCACGGAGTCAAGGATGTGCGCATCAATGTCGAGGCCAAGCCGGACGTGACCGGTTTCATGGTGGAGAAGCACTTGAAGGAACGGCTCGGCTTTTCCCCGAAAGGCGACATTTTCCCTCCTGGCGGCCTTCCCCGGCAGGAGGGAAAGGCCGCCAGGGTCTTCCACCAGCCGGGGGCGGAATGAAGCCGCCCCTCTTGGCTCCGGCGGTTTGGTCTTTTCAGACCGCTACCCAGGGCCGGACTGCCCCAGATCGATTGCCGCCATGGGGACGTACACCGGGCCGGTCCGCCGAAGTTGGCTCATAAACACCGATACCCGATCCGCGTCCATAAAACCGTAGGATTTTCCGGCAAAGCGTTTCGCCGTTTCCCTGAGAGACGAGGCATCCTCCAGAAGCTTGACCCTTCCCAACGTGATATGCGGCCGAAAAGGCCGGCGTTCCGGATTGTATCCCAGGGCGGCGCAGATGCCTTTCACCGTTCCGCCCAATTGGGTGGCGTCTTCCGAGCCTTCGCCGCAACCGGCCCAGACCACCCGGGGACATCCCCAATGGGGGAAAACGCCGATGCCGGAGATTTCCAGGGCGAACGGCCGCATTTCGGCCAAATCTTCCCGCAACGAATCGAAAAGTTCCCCCATGTCCTTTTCCGGAACGTTGCCCAGGAAAGCGAGGGTGAGATGGAGGTTGTCGCCGCGAGACCATTTGACGCGAGGGGCGGCCCGCCGCAGGTCTGCCAGATCCTTTTCCAGTTCCTTCCGCACTCCGGAAGGGATTTCGATCGCGATGAAGGTGCGAATCACGGCCGGACGGGCTGAAGGAGCTTCATGGCCGCCCGCCCCAGGCGACTGATAAAGAGGTAATTGATGGTCCCCTCTCCAATTTTCGGGGCGATCCTGCCGGCCAGACCCAGGCCGGCCAAGCTGGAGAGCTCCTCTTGCAGGCTTTCGCCCATCGCCTCGGCCGCCTCTCCCGCCGCGCCGGCCAGGAAAGCGGCGAAAAGGACGCGGCCGAGCAGGAAGGGAAGGGCGGCGCCGTCACAGCGAAGGTTATAGATGAGCGCCAGTTCGCGAAGCATGCGGAAGGCCGCGTAGAGGGCGAGAACGGAGTCCAACAGCGACAGGGGCGAAGCTATGACCGACACCGCCGTCTTGAACGACCAGGCGCGTATCCTGGCCGTCGCCATGCAATCCATTCGGTCCTGGAAATGATCGCGAAAGTCGTTGAGCCAGGAAAGGCTGTCGCAGGCGCGGGCAAGGAGATAGTCCCGTTCTCCGGCCAGTTCCTCCAGAGCGTCGGGGACGAATCCGGCCGTCAACAGCCTTTCGGCGCCGGGACCGGACAGCGGATAGTCTTCAAGATACCGTTCGAGACAGGTGCGCGCCGCCTGAAGGGAAAGAATGCCTTCGCGACGGCTGTCCTCCCGCTGCCGCAGGGCGTCCAGAGCCGCCAGGCTTACCTGCCGCACCGCCCGCAGCTGGAACCAGGCGACGCCGGCGGCGATGGCCGCAGCTGCCAGGAGGAGGGCGCAGAATCCGAGCGGCGCCAGAAGCAGCCAGGCGGCCCAGACCGGCAGGGTCCGGGCGAAAGCCAGGGTATTGGCGATCTGGCCGAGAGCGAACAGGCCGAAAAGGGAAAACGCCGCCAGACCCGCGGCAAAATAGCCGACGCGGAACCATGAGGGCAGGACGGAACCGGCGACGGGGAAAATTGTTTCCGGCGACGCGTCGGCATTCCACGGAACGGATTCGCGGCCCAGTTCCGAATCGGGGACCAAAAGAGGCTCCGCGTCTGGAATATTCGGCGGGCATTCCCCGGATCGGTGCCCGCCGCCGGGCGGTGGGGCGACCCCGGCGGTTTCCGCCGCGCTGGCGTTTTTGTCATGGCCGTCGGGATGGAACAGTCTCTCCCGGGGGGACGCGACGGAAGGTTTCGATCCCGGAAACGACGGCTCGACATAATCGGGTTCGATATCCGGCACGTTTGGATTGAGCGGCATGGTTTGCGGCATGCGAATCCTTCTCCGCCGCCGATTCCCGGACGGCATGGATCCCAAAAAGACCAACCCTGCGGAGGCCCAAACCCGTCCCGGTCTCCGATGCCTAAGGAAGATTCGCTTCCCCGGAGGAGGAAACCGGGTGAACCGAGGGCAATCCCCGCAACATCGCAATCAAGGATGGAGGCTTTACGAAATTTTAGGGCGACAGGAGTCGGCAATCGCTTACATAAATGGCAAGCAGCATGCCGTCACAGTCGCCGCGCACCACCACCTTGCTGTCCTGCGGCGGCGGTTCTTGCCCCGGAGCCAGCCAGCAGCGGATGCTGAATTCCCCTTTCCCCATTTCCAGCCAGGGCTTGGGAGAATCGATCCGGGAAACGGCGCTCGCCACGCCGGAGAGAACCAGCGTCCTGCCTTTGAAAATATCGTCGGCATCCAATTCATCCTCGGCGTAACGGGCGATCAAGTCATTGGCATTGATGTCGATGGAACCGTCGGGATTGATTCGGCCGGGCCAGACATCGTCAGCGGTAATTTCGATCAATCCCGGAACGTGCGGGGTGGCGGCGGAGGCGGCATCGTGTCTTTCGCCGTCGGTCGGGGTGGCGCCGGTGGTGGCCGCGGTGGCGGCGTCGACCGGACGTTCGGCGGCACAGAGGCGCAAAGGCCAGGAAACCATGAGAAAAAGCGACGCGAACGGCAATAGGCTGTAAAGGGGCGTCCAGAGAATTTTCGGCACCCTCAACATGACGGCATCCTCCAAAAAAGCGGGAAAAGGACAGGGACGCGACACCTTCCCGGCAAGGCGCCCGGCAATTCTCTGTTCCATTGTCGGCCGCCGGCGCCTTTTGTCAAGCCGTTCGCCCGGGCATTCGGACTGTTGTCGGGGAATGAATTATCGCAATACATTTAGGGTGAACAAAGCTATACTTGTGCCGGTCTGGAATTGTGAAAAACCTCTCCGGTCGAAAATCACAATTTCAAGCCGCCAATAGCATAGTCGTCCCTGAAAAAGGGGGAGCGAGGCAACTGGCCCGTCCCGACGGAGGCTGCGTCAAGCGGCCCGAGGGGAGGGAAAACGGAAGAATACGGGAATAACATGAAAT
>JAITKH010000007.1 GCA_031278535.1 Planctomycetota bacterium
CGCTTTTTGACATAATCGTTCCTACTCTTTTCGTTATCGCAGGCGCGGTTTTCCTTCGGGCGGGGAAAGGGAAACTCGCATTATGATCGTCAAATGCCGACAATATACCGCTACCGACCTAAAATTGCGATTTTCGCTCGGAAAGATGCCGTTTTCACAATTCCAGTCCGCGATGGGTATAGCATACTTCAATACGGGTGAAATTACAAGGGGAAGATGCGGTTTTTGTTGCGGCGTACGGGCAACATGCGGCAATTTTCCTGTAACATGATAAAATATTGGGTGTTACAGGAAAATAAACGGCAATTTGTTCGCTTTCCCGGAAAGTGCGCTGAAGAGGGATGGCGATGTTTTTCCGGCGCCCCCAAATGGAACTGGATACATTCGCGACGGCGCCGTGCCGGAAAATCGCGGAATTTCCGCCTGGCTCCGCAAAGCTGCCCGGCATCGGATCGGGACGAAAAAAAATTATTGCTTTTTTTGAAAAAGGGGTTATTATACTTGTGTCGGTTTGAAATTGTGAAAATCTCTCCGGTCGAAAATCACAGTTTCAAGCCGCCAATACGATATCAATACCCGGTGATTGTCCGGCCTGCGCCGGATAGCTGCTCGGTCACGGAGCGGCGGCATTTCAATATTCCAGGTTTCCAGAGGATTACCTTGCCGCCCGATTGCGGAGCGGCGGAGGCTGGCGTTTTCCAATGGCGGAAAGCCGCCGAATCGGGCAGGGGGAGGAGATGAGAGCGTTTTCACAATTCATCAATGGGTTTTTCAGGGAAAATCCGGTCTTTGTCCTTGTACTCGGGATGTGTCCGACGCTTGCCACCACTTCTTCGCTTGAAAAAGCCATAGGAATGGGCCTGGCCACCACATTTGTCCTCGTCTGCTCCAATTTTATCATCTCATTTATCAAGCAGTGGGTCCCCGACGAAGTCCGCATTCCCATTTTCATTGTGGTGATAGCCACTTTTGTCACCCTCGTCAAGTTGATTATGGCCGCCTACTTTCCCGATCTCAAAGCCGCGCTGGGCATATTTCTGCCGCTGATCGTGGTCAATTGCATCATTCTCGGCCGCGCCGAGGCTTTCGCCAGCAAGAACGGCGTGGTGGAGTCGATAACGGACGGCTTGGGGATGGGGGTGGGGTTTACTCTCGCCCTTGGCCTTCTCGGGTCGGTTCGCGAGATTCTCGGTTCCGGAAGCCTTCTCGGGATTCCCTTTTTCAACGGAGTTTCCACATATACGCAGACCATATTTATTTTGGCTCCGGGCGGCTTCCTCACTCTCGGACTATTTATGGCCTTTTTCAATTACCTGGCCCTTCGGAAACACGCCCGTCCGGGCGGGGAGGACAAAAAATGAAGGAATACTTTGTCCTCATGTTTGGAATGATCTTTGTCCAGAACTTCGTCCTCAACCAGTTCCTCGGCATCTGTCCCTTTATCGGCGTCTCGAAGAAGCGCGATTCCGCCTTCGGCATGGGCATGGCCGTCATTTTTGTCATGGGCCTGTCCTGTTTCTCCACCATGCTTATCTACAAATTGGTTCTGATTCCCTTCGGCCTTCAGGAATATCTGGATATCATCAGTTTCATCCTCATCATCGCCGCCCTGGTTCAATTTGTGGAAATAGTAATGAAGAAGATATCCCCCGAACTTTACCGGGCGCTGGGGATCTATCTCCCGCTCATCTCCACCAACTGCGCCGTCCTCGGTTCCACCCAAATGCGCCTCCTCGACTACGCCGAGCTCCCCCTGCCCGAAGCGATCCTGAAGAATACCGCCTTGGGGATTTTCGGCGGCGTCGGCTTCACCCTTGCACTTTACCTGATGGCCTGCATCCGCGAACGCATGGAGCGGGCGCCGATTCCTCCGGCCCTGCGCGGCATTCCCATCGCCTTTCTTGCGGCCGCCGGCATGGCCCTGTCATTTTTTGGCTTCACCGGAATAGTGTGAGGAGCAAGCGTCCCCCATGGCCGTTTTCCGGTGATATTCCATAACACGTTTCTATAAAAGAGGAAAACATGACAGCACTCATTGTCATGGCCGTCTTGGGCGCCTTGCTGGCACTGGCCCTGGCGGTGGCGTCGAAGCGTTTTGCCGTCGAGACAAATCCCCTGGCGGGACAAATCGGCTCCGTCCTTCCCGGCGCCAATTGCGGCGGCTGCGGCTACGCCGGGTGCGCGGGATATGCCGAGGCGGTGGCCCTGAAAGGCGCCGATCCCACCCTCTGCGCCCCTGGCGGCGTCAAGGTGGGCATGGCCATAGCGAAGATTCTGGGCATTGAGATCGATGGCGCCAAAGCCCGGCCGGTTTCGCTTTGCCACTGCCAACACAAGCATGTCAAGACCGTCGCCATTTACTCCGGCATCCAGACTTGCCGGGGCGCGTCCCTGTTCGGATTGGGCGGAGGGTGGCTCGATTGCCGCTATGGCTGTCTCGGCTACGGCGACTGCTTCAATGCCTGCCCCTTCCGGGCCATCCGCATGGGGCCGGACAAGCGCCCAATGGTGGACGAAACCAGATGCACAGGCTGCAAGAAGTGCGTGATCGCCTGTCCCCGTTCCCTCATGGCGGTGGAACCCGTCGATAAATATGTCCATGTCCTCTGCCATAATCGCGACAAGGGGCCGATGGCCAACAAAATCTGCGTCCATGCCTGCATTTCCTGCAAGAGATGCGAAAAAGTCTGTCCCGTCCAGGCTATTGCGGTTCCCAACAACCTGGCGGAAATCGATTACGCGAAGTGCGTGAGCTGCGGCAAATGCGTCGATGCTTGTCCTCACAAGGTGCTGGTCAACCTGCGCGAGACGAGGCGCGAGGAGTGGCCCGACGACGCCATATCCGTGATCGAGGGCGAGACGCCGACAGAAGGCAGAAGCGCCAATTACTAGTGTTCCGCAAGATTTCCGCCTTCGATGCGGACTTTGCGGAAATTGCCCCGGGTTCATTTGGCTTCCGCCTCCGGGGAGGCGAATTCTCTTTCGGCGTCGGAGGTTGATTTCAGGGCAAACGAACTTTGACGCCCGGAAGATTGGTCTTTTCGGACCACTAAGCAAGGAGATATCCGGCATGAATCATCTGTTCCGGGGCGGCTGCCATCCGCCGGAAAACAAGGACGCGACGAAAGATATTCCCCTGCGTCCGGCAAAATCGCCGCCGTTTGTCGCGGTTTCCTTCTCGCAGCATATCGGAAAGCCTTCATCCCCCATGGTTAAAATAGGCGAACGGGTTCTGCGAGGCCAAAAAATAGCGGAATCCCAGGGCTTCGTTTCCGCTCCGGCCCATGCCTCCATTTCCGGCATCGCCAAGGGGGTGGTGCAACTCCGGCATCCGCTGGGATTTCTTGTCGACGCGCTGAAGATTGAGAACGACGGCAAGGACGAATGGCATCCCGACGCCGTTATCGAACATGACATCGACGCCTTGCCGCCCGACGAGATCCGGAAACTTGTACAGGCCGCCGGGATCGTCGGCATGGGCGGCGCCACCTTTCCGACCCACGTCAAACTCGCTCCCCCGAAGGAAAAGCCGATCGACGTCCTGATCCTGAACGGCGCGGAATGCGAACCATATCTCACCGCCGATGACCGGCTGATGATCGAACGCCCGGAGGAGGTTCTCCGGGGAGCGATCCTGTTTGCCAAGGCGGTCGGAGCTTCCCGCATCGCGGCCGGCATCGAAAACAACAAGCCGGAGGCGCTGCGGTCGGTGCGGGAGGCGCAAGAGCGGTCAGGACTGGGCCAAATCGAGATTTTTCCCCTTCCGGTCATGTATCCGCAGGGGGCGGAGAAACAGCTTATCCACGCCATCCTTGGCCGCGACGTGCCGTCGGGCGGCCTGCCGATGGATGTGGGGGTGCTGGTCCACAACATGGCGTCCGCCTTTGCCGGCTATGACGCCTGCCGCTTCGGCCACCCCCTCACCGAACGGGTGGTGACGGTCACCGGTCCCGGAATGCGATCACCGGCCAACCTCTGGGTAAGGATC
>JAITKH010000008.1 GCA_031278535.1 Planctomycetota bacterium
TCCCAGAGGCAGGCTGCGGAACCGATGTCCGGGAATTCCATAATCTCGCCGCCGGCCGGACGGATGATGATGGCGCGGCTCCCGGAAAGTTGCCCGGGCGGCACCTCCGGCGGACGATTGGGATTGGATGCGTCGAGAAACGAAAGCGTGCCGTTTTCTCCCGTCACTGCCACCAGGGAATGGTTGAAATTATCAAGCAGAGGGAACGAAAGATCGGCCGAACCGCCCGGTTTATGGAGACGGCTCCGCAGACGGGCCAGGACCGGCCAGGCTTCAAGACCATATTCCCCGGCCCAGACGGAAAGGAGAAGAGACCGGTCTTTCCCGTCAGCCGACATTCTTGACAATATGGAACGGGCGCTCAGGGGTCGGAAGGCATAAGGGCCGAATTCCCATTCGCGGCGGCCGATCTCCCGGGAAATCCAGCGGGCGGCGACGAACAGACGATTCATGGGCTTTTCCTGCCCATTCCCGATTGCCGAAGCCAATCTTCTCAGCTCGGGCGGCGACCGGTACTGATTTTCGATAAGCCGCCAGTACCATTTTGCGAATTCATCCCAGCTTTGGTGGGACGAGATGAGAATTGATGGAACGATTTCCGTCTGGTTGGGGGAATTCGGTTCGGGGACGAAAGGGGGCAGATCATCCATTTCCCAAATCCGCGCAACGGAAGTTCCTTCGGAGAATGGCCCCAAAGCGTCTGGAGCGCCATTGATTGAGCGGAAGTAAACTCGCGTATCCCTGGGTGCGATAAAAATATATCGCGACTTGCGCACCGGCGCCGACTGGGCGAAGGAGACAGTCCGTTCGAAATAATCGTCAAGCGACGGAAGGCGCTGCGGAGCCAGTTTGACTTCGGCTTCGAGTATCGATCCCTTCGCCAGGGGGGGAAGGAAAAAATCAAGGCTCTTGCCGCCGATTCCGGCAGCGGGAGGCGTGAAGGATTCCCGTTCGGAACCGTTTATGATTTCAATCCTGGCGACAGATCCGTGTTTCAATCCTGTTTCCAGCCAGAAACTAATTTGCCGGAGGTTGCGGGCGGCCCGCATCGAGTGGATTTTGATGGCGAAAGAAATGCGGCTTTCCACAGAGCGGTCTTCGCCCAAACGATCCGCAACCTGAAAATAGAGATACTCCCAATCGTCGGGAGGCTGCTTTCTGGGTGCGGACATGTCCAATTCCTGTTGTCCGGATCCGACCCGGCGCCACTCGGGATCGTCCACTCCGGTCCAGGTCTTGCGATTCATATCGGAACGCATTGCCAAAGCGGCCGGATCGTCCGGAGCGAGTTCGAGCGCATCGTCCAGTGCCCGCTTGGCGTCGTCGTCACGTCCAAGCGATCGGTAAAGGCCGGCTAGTTTTAGCCGCGTTTCCCGGTCGTAAGGAAAATTCGCGGCATGCTTGATCATGAGATCAACGGCTGCCGAAGTCTGGCCCAAAAGGCCGAGCGTGGCGACAGCGCCGTCCAATGCTTCCCGATTGCCGGCGTTTTTTGCCAGGACAGCGTGGAAATCGCTCAGCGCCTGGCGGGGGTTGCCGGCGGCAAGGGCGGCCCGGCCGCCGCGAAGGCGTACGGCGGCGGAGGCAGGGTGATCGCGTAACATGCTTTGGAGAATTGCAGTTGCGGCTGGACGCCAACCACGATTTTCAGCGGCATCGTATTCCAACATCTTCGCCCGGGGGGACATTCGGTTGAATTCAAGGGCGCGAGCGGCCTCGACCGCGGCCAACCTGGGCTGGTGCATGACGTCGAGATACAACCTGCCGATGTCCACCAGGGCGGCGACCGAGCCGCTGTCCGCCGCCCGCCGGAGCAGGCCAAGGCGTTGATTCTCCTCTCGATTCGGACCATCCTGGCCGTAATCCACGTTTCTCGCCGCAGACAGGGCAAAAAAGGGATTTTCATTCGAATGTTCGACTGCTTCTTGAAAGAGTTCCTCTCGGGTGAAACGATCCTCGCTGTCCACCGTTCGTTGGCTGGCCAGGAGAGACGCCAGATAGAAGGCGGCTCGGGCGTCTTCGGGATTTTCTCCAAGATGCCCGGCCAAAACCGACAGATAGTCGTGCCGATACAGGCCGGATCGGCGATAATGGAGGTCCAGGATCGCGTTGCGGATTGCCCGCGTCGCCTCTGCAAGGAAAAACGTCATGTTTTCCGGGTTCGGCCTCGCTGCAAGAGGAGAAAGCGCTTTGCCGTCGGGAGCGGTTACCCGGGCGACGAATCCCCAATTGCCGGGCGAGGATCGCATCATAACGATGAGGGCGTTCCAGCCTTTGCGGAGCCAGACATCCACCGTGTCCTGATCCGGTTCCGGTTCGCCGCCGATGCGTTCGCGGCGTACCGACCAGCCATTTACCCCGACTTCCGTCGGAGAGGAGTTTCCGAAGCAGAGAGACGCTTCCATGTCGCGAGGCGAGAAAATCAGGGCGACGGCGCAAGCGGATTTGACGCCTGACGAACGGAACAAGGCGCCCGGAAGCAGTCTGCCCAGCGGATCGATTGAGCGAAACGGGCGCCAGAAAACCGGCCCGTTCAACCCGGAGAAACAGGAATATCCGGTTTCCCCGCATGAAGGTTCAAGCAGGCCCTTGGGGCCGGTGAGGGAGATTTCCTCATCGGGATCGAGCGGGCAGAGAAGCAGCCAATCGCGAATGAGGCCAAGGCAACCGGTTTCCTTCCTGGCTTCTTCGGCACGGCCCATGCGCTCCAGGATCGCGGCTCTCAACCAAGCCGCCCGTCCCTGGAGGCGCTGGAAATCATCGTCGGCCGCATTTGCCGTTCCGCCCTCGGGCGAAGCCGCGATCTCCCGTTCCGGCATCGGCGGCCTGGTCGTCTCGGCGTCCACCAGCGTCCATTCGCCGTTCACCAATGCCGGAAACAGGCGATTCCCATCCTCATCGCTGAAAATCAGGCCTGATCCGGGAGTCTTGTCTTCTCTTCCGGCTTCCAGGGCGGGAGGAAATTCCAATCCGGAAAGGGGCGGGGGACGGAGGCGTTCGGTGACGGCAAGGAATGCCTCGTATTCGCCGGAGTCGGCAAGCAAACGAAAGGAAGCTTCAAGGAGATACCCAATCCTGGCCAGTGCGAGCCGGCGGCGAGGAAGCCCGGCCGGAATGCGGTCGAACTCGTCCAGCGCTTTGCCTAGGGCGGCAAGGCGGGAAATGTTCGCCGCAATCGGCTCGTCGCGCAGTTCCAATTCTTCGGCCGACAGTTCATCCCCGATACCGGCGAAATCGTTCCATATGTCGCCCGACGATTCCTTGCCCGTCGCGGACCCGGATTCTGGGAAATCGGCGGCGGCAAGAAACGGCGTCGCCGCGAGAAGAATGACGATCAAAAGTCCCGCGCTCCTCATCAGGAAGACCTTTCCTTGTCGTCACTGTCGATGGCGATGCGGCTGTGCCTGGTCCATGCCGGATCGGTGGCGGGAAAGTCGGTCCGTTGATGGGCGCCCCGGCTTTCGTTCCGCCGCAAGGCCGATTCGGTTATGAGCCAGGCGGTGGTAAGCATGTTCTGCACTTCGAAGCCGGGAGACATATGGAATTCCTCGGCCAGAACATATCGGCTCCAGGACTGCAGGGTCTCAACCGTTTCGGCGAGCCGCTCCGCGTTGCGGAAGGCGCCAAGGTTGCGCCAAGTGACGGCCTTGAGGCTTTGGCAGATGTCGTCGATGTCAAGGCTGGTGCCCCGGGCGGGCAGGCGCTTCTGGAGCGCGGCCGGTCCGGCGTCGCCGACGGGAACGGGTTCGGCCATGCCTGCCCGGTGGCCGAAGACCAAGCCCTCGAGAAGGGAATTGGAGGCGAGGCGATTGGCTCCGTGTACGCCGGTGAAAGCGGTTTCCCCGGCCGCGTAGAGGTTCCGCACCCGGGTGGCGGCGTTCATGTCCGTCGCCACGCCGCCCATCATATAGTGTTCGGCAGGACGTACCGGTATGGGATCTGTCGAGATGTTGACTCCATAGTTGGCGCAGACCGACTTGATGGTAGGGAATCGCCGGGCGACCGTATCCGGATTGAGGTGTCGGAGATCGAGATACACGCAGGTGTCCCGCGTGGCTGCAAGCTCCTTGAAGATGCTCTGGCTCACCACGTCGCGTGGCGAAAGTTCCGCCTGTTCGGAGTAGCGCGGCATGAAACGTTCGCCTTCCTGGTTGATCAGATACGCCCCTTCCCCCCGGACAGCCTCGCTGATGAGAAAGCGGGGAGCGCCTGGCAAATACAGTGTGGTGGGATGGAATTGGACAAACTCCATGTCCGCCAGTTCCGCCCCGGCACGGAAACACATGGCGTAACCGTCGGCGGTGGCGATGGAAGGATTGGTGGTTTCGCGGTACACTTGTCCGGGTCCGCCGGCTGCCACCACCGTGAAGCCGGCTTCGGCCCGGATGTACCGTCCGTAACGGGTGTCGAGGAAGAAGGCACCCCGGCAGGCGCCGTCCATATGCAGGAGGTCGATGGCGAAATGGTTTTCCAGGACCAGGATGTTCGGGTTCCGCTCGACCGCCGCCAGCATGGCGCCGATAACGGCCTTGCCGGTTGCGTCGCCGTCGGCATGGATGATCCGCCGCCGGGAATGCGCCCCTTCGCGTGTGAAGGCGATTCTTCCCCCCACGCGATCAAATTCAATCCCCATGTCTATCAACTCCCGGCATCGTTCCCGGCCTTCGTTGACCAGGATGCGCACCGCCTCCCTGTCGCAGAGCCCGCCGCCGGCCCGGAGCGTATCCTCAATATGGAGTTCCGCCGTGTCGTCGTCCGCCAGGGCGACAGCGATGCCGCCCTGGGCATAGCTGCTATTGCTTTCCACGAGCGGTGCCTTGGAGGCGAGGATGACCTGCCCGTTCCGTGCGGCGGCAAGAGCGGCCGAAAGGCCGGCGATGCCGCCGCCTATCACCAGGCAACGGGTACGTAAAAGCGGCACCGTGGACAAGTCGACGTTAACCAGGTAACGTTCATGCAAGGGCATCGGTACGCCTTTCCGTCAGAAGTATCGCCATGGTCTCCAGGGAAAGCAGGACATCGCCTCCGGTGTCATGGACGCGGCGCGTTTCTTCGACAGCCCGGGCCAACATGCGTCTGAGACCCGACGGCTCGAATCGTCTCGCCGTCTCCATGAGCCGCTTGGCGCGCATGGGCGAAAGCTTTTCCTCCGCGGCGAAGGCGCCCGGGCCAAGGCGGCGAATGTCAGCCGTCTTGGCGAGAAGCAGAAGGCGCAGTGTCGAGGAAAGCATGGAGAGCACTCGATGCGCCGTGTTTTCACCAGCTTCCCGTCTGCCGTCCCGATCCCGTGCGCCCTGGGTACCGATCCGCCGGGCAAGGAGGATGGCTTGAAGGCGATCTCCGGCTTCGACAGCGTTCCCGAAGCCGAAAATGTCGAATGCGGCGCTGCCGGTCATAAACTTTTCGAGGATGTTGCCGTTGATGGGGGAGGAATCGTCGGCAAAAAGGGCCAGTTTCTCCAATTCGACGGCAAGGATTCCCAAATCCGACCCATGCGCCTGAAGTAGCATTTCGGCCGCGCCCGGATCGATTTTTTTTCCCAATCCTTTGGCCCGCTCCGCCAGCCATTCCGGGATTTCGGATTGATTGGGCAAGGGACAAGGGATACGATGGGCGGCGGAAGCCAAACGTTTTCCGAGGATTCGGTTTTTGGGAAGAGTGGAGGTTTCGATGAACAACCAGACGCATGGAGAGGGATTTTCCGCGCGCTCAAGGAAATCGCCTTCCTCTCCCTTCCGGCGGTTGTCGTCCAGTTCTTCCGTCCGCGACTCCGCCTCGCCGCCGGGAAACAGGATCTTTTCAGCCTGGCGCGCCAGAACTAGTTTGACGTTTCCGAATAGGCTACCGCCGGCAAGCTCGCGGCACAGGGCGCCGAGTCCGGCCGCCCGGTTCCCGTCTCCACCGTGGATGGCGATTACGCTCCCGTCGGGATGCCCCGCGAGCCAGGCTTCACGAAAACGACGCGAGGCCTCGCTTCTGAGAAATTCCGATTCGCCCTGGGCCACTACCAGGCGGGGAAAATCCGTTTCCGCTTTTTGCAGGGCCAGCCGATAATCCCTCAGGCTCTCCTTCGGAGGCTTCTCTCCAGAACGCGCCATTGCCATGCCAAACTTCTCCACGCCCGTTCCGGGTCGTTGCATAACGGCCGGAAACATGGTAAAATGCAAGATAAATTCCGGCTCCGGACCGGGACAATCCTTGCTGGCGTCGACCCCTTCCGGCGAAGGATATGATACGTCAATCCAGGGCGTCGGAAAAGAGAAAAGATGGCTGACTTGTCTTCGCGAAGCCCCGGAGGAAGGGCGGGTGATTGGCGTCGGGGAAAAAATGACGGCGATTCCGTTATTTCCTGCCGCGCCACCAATCCTCTCTCCTTGTCCGACGACCTCGGAAAAGTCTTCCTGGATGAAACGCAGGCCAAGGCTACCACCGCCACCCGGCTTTTCCGCAACGGCGAATTGTTCCGGGCCATCGCCAGGGTTTGCCTCCCCGCCTTTTTCCGGGGCGCCGGCGGGGGAAGATTCTCCATGTGGTCCACCGGTTGCTCCAGCGGCGAAGAGGTGTATTCCATGGCCATGATTGTCCTGTCCGAATTTGAACGGCGGGGCAAGCCGCCGCTTTTCGAGGCCTTTGGCACCGATATCAACCGAAACCGCATCCTCGAAGCCAGGACCGGCGTTTACACCCGCCCGGCTTCCGAATCCCTGACGCGGGAGCATTGGCGTCTCCTTGCCAGTTACGCCGTCATGGATGCGCATCGGATCAAGATGGGGGATATCCTGCGTTCCATTTGCAAATTCGCGCTTTTCGACATGCGGAATTGCCCGAAACGCCATACTTTCAACTTCATTGTCTGCAACCATGTCATGCAATATTACGACGCCCCGGGCCAGCGCCATATCATTGCCAATTTGAAGTCGGTGCTGCGGCCGGGCGGCCACCTCTATATCGAAGGGGTGACGGACGACGGCCTTTCCGGAAGCGATCTCCGGAAACTTCCCGACGTCTCGTACATGTATGATGTCCCTTCCTGAAAGCGCCTCTTCGGAAGAATTCGTGGGTCCAATCACTGTTGTCCCAAAACAACTAGAACAATGTCAATTGCTTAGAGGAAGTTGGATCCAATATATCCGGTCTGATTTGCGAAACTGCCTGTAAAATAGTCGTCCCTGAAAAAGCCCTGCCTTGCCTCTCCGCCCTCTTCAAGAGCGGCCAGCCGCATCCAAGAAGGGCTACGCTGGTCGGATCAAGTTTTTCCTCGGCTTCAGTTTGCAAG
>JAITKH010000041.1 GCA_031278535.1 Planctomycetota bacterium
GCAAGGCCGGCAAGCCGGTCTGCGTACATTTGACCGAATCTGAATTCCCCTATGGCGTTCTCCTGGATCGACTGGATGGCGGGGATATTCTTTGTCACTGCTTCCAGGGGAGGGGAGAACACACCATCCTTGGCGCCAATGGGCGCATCGGCGCCGCGGCGCTTCGCGCCCGGGAGCGCGGAGTGCTTTTCGACGCCGCCGTGGGACGCGTCAATTGCGATTTCAAGGTTGCCGCCGCCGCTTTGGCCGATCTTTTCCTGCCGGACATTGTCAGTACCGATTTGGTCGGGACAAGCGTTTACAACCACAAGCTTTTCCATCTTCTCTATGTCATGTCGGCTTTCCTGGCGCTTGGCATGACCTTGCCGGAAGTGGTGCGGGCCTGCACCGCCATCCCTGCGGCGCGGATGGGGATGTCCGGCCGCATCGGCACCCTGGTCCCGGGAGCGCAGGCCGATGTAGCCATAATTCGCCTTCGCGAACGTCCTCTCCGTTTCAGCGACGGAAAGGGAAACGGCATCGAGGGATCACAACTTCTGGTTCCGTTGGCGACGCTCAAATCCGGGCGGCTTGTCTACAAGCGGATTGACTTCGAATATTGAGGGCGGCCGGCGGGAAGGAAACGGGCATTGTTGCCGATAACGGCGGAATCGCTTGATTCCGGAACGTATTGGCGCTGAACGGGATGAACGAAAGGGAAAATCATGAAAAGAACGAATGCGTCTCTGTGGCTCAACGCCGGCCTGTTCGCCATGATGGCCGTGTCCGCCATGGCCGCCGCCCCGGTTACGGTGAGCCTGGCAACCGTCATTCCCCCCGGCACTCCGGTACCGACCGGTTTGGAGCGGATGTCCGAGATGCTCAACCAAACCGGCGAGTTCAAGACCGCCGTCTATCCCGCCGGTCAGCTGGGTTCACTGACCGATGTCATGGATCGCTGCCTGGACGGGGATCCGACAATCATGACCTGCGATCCGGCCGATCTCGCCGACGTCACCGTAACGGACCTTTCCATTGCCCAAGCGCCTTTCCTGTTTTCCGGATGGGACGAAGTCGACAAGCTCACGGCCAGCGAATGGTGGGGAGATTTGACGCGACGGGTCGAGGGGAAGGGCATGAAGATTCTTGCCTACAACTGGGCTTTTGGGGAACGCCATATCCTGACCAAGAAGCCGATCATGAAAATTTCCGATCTGGCTGGCCTGAAAATCCGCATTCCCAACAACGTCAATTTCGTCAAGACGTTCCAGGCTCTCGGAGCGACACCGACCCCCATGGCGCTGGCGGAGGTTTTTACCGCTCTCCAACAGGGCACGATCGACGGTCTCGAAAACCCCTATTCGGACATCTATGCGAACCGTTTTCAGGAGGTGGCCAAATACGCGGTGGACGACGATCACATCAAGCAAATCTGTCTCATCATCACGGGGACCGCATTCTACGACGCATTGAGTGGAAAACAGCGGCGGGAACTGGCGGAAGCCGCCGTCAAGGCGGGGGAATTCCAACGCGGCCTGGTGCTAAGGCTGTCCAGCGATTTCCGCGACAAGCTGGCGGCCGAGGGAGTGATCTTTACCCGCGTTGACCGCGGCGAGTTCGTCAAGTCCTGCGAGGTGTATTATACTTATCCGGAGTTTTCCTCATGGACACCCGGCCTTCGCGGGACGGTCATGGACATCCTTGCCAAGTGACGCCCGGCAAAACCTGTCCGCCCGGGGGACCTGATGCACTCCGGGCGGAGGATGGGACGCCGGGTTTCTTCTGGAGGAAAACAATTGCGAGCGACAAGATTTTTCCTCGTCCTACTTGAAAATCTCGATCTGATCATTTCCGGCCTGTGCCTGACAGTCCTGGTTTTCCTGACCGCCTTGGGCGTGGTTATGCGCTATGTCCTTGGCAGTCCTTTGACATGGCTCGAGGAAGTGCAGCTGATCCTCCTCGTATGGGTGGCGTTTTTCGGCTCCGGCGCGGCTTTTCGTGCTGGCGGCCACGTTGCGATCGAGGCACTGGTGGAGATGTTTCCCGTCCGGTTGCAAAGGGCGGTGGAAGCGATTGATTCCCTCCTGGTGGCGACGATCCTCGTCCTGGTCGCATATTGGCAGTTTTCGCGGGCCATGACCCTGACCGTCACCGGACGTTCGACTAGCATCCTGGGCATTCCCCTGTCGCTGAATTACTTTGGAGTGGCGGCAGCCTGTCTGTTCATGCTGGTCCATTTCGTCCGGCAGCGCCTGGCACTGTTCGGATCTTGGCGGCGCGGCGGAGGACGCGATGCTTGATTCGGTGGCGGCGGCTTCCGCGGTGATGCTGGGCGCCCTTTTTCTGAAAGTTCCAGTTTTCGCGGCCCTCATTCTCGGTTCGCTTTGCTATTTTGTGCTGCCTCCGGGAGCCTCGACCCAGATTATCGCGCAGCGCTTCACTTCGGGCATCGAAAGCATCCCGTTGCTGGCGATGCCGTTCTATATTTTCGCCGGCGTAATCATGAACTATTGCGGAATCACCTCGCGCATCATGAACCTGTGCGGCATGTTGTCCGGCCGCATGCCCGGTGGACTGGCGCAGGTCAACATCCTCCTTTCCACCCTCATGGGCGGCCTCAGCGGCTCGAATCTGGCCGACGCGGCCATGGAAGCCAAGATGCTAGTTCCGGAAATGGAGAAAAACGGCCTGCCCAAGGATTTTTCCACCGTGGTCACCGCCTTCTCTTCCATCATCACTCCCCTGATTCCGCCCGGCATCCAGATGATCCTCTATGGAACGCTGGCCGGCGTATCCATCGGCAAGCTGTTCATTTCCGGCCTGTCGGTGGGCATGCTGACCTGCGTTGTCCTGATGATCGGCACCGCCTTCATCGCCGGAAAACGCGGGTATCGCAGTTTGCGAACGACTCCGGCGACCCGCAGGGAATTCCGTTCGGCGCCGAAGGGAGCCTTCCTGCCTCTTTGCCTGCCGGTGGTGATCATAGGGGGCATCCGAGTCGGCGTGTTCACTCCCACCGAAGCGGGGGCGGTGGCTGTCATTTACGGAATCGGCCTGGGCCTCCTTTACCGCAGTTTCGGGTTCGGGGATTTCCTCTCCTCGCTCAAGGAGACGGCCGTCACTACCGGCATCATTGGCCTTATCGTTGGGGCCGCCTCGGTGTTTGCCTGGATACTGACCAAGGAACGGATTCCGCAGGCGCTCTCTGAAGCCATGGTTTCCGGTATCGACAACAAATATATTTTCCTGATCGTCGTCAACCTGTTCCTGCTGGCGGTCGGCATGTTCATCGAGGGCACGGCGGCGACCATCATCCTCGCCCCTCTGCTGGCGCCTGTCGCCCGAACCTTCGGCATTGACGATGTCCAGTTCGCCTTCATCTTCATTTTCAACCTTTCCATTGGTTGCATAACACCGCCCATGGGAACGCTTATGTTTGTCACCTGCGGCATAACCGGCTGCAGGCCCCGTGACTTTCTGCGCGAATCCGTTCCCTATTTCCTCATGCTGGCGGTCGTCCTGATACTCCTGACCTTTGTGCCGGTCTTTTCCATCGGCATTCTGGATGTGTTTTATTGAGCGCCGGCACAGCCTCCGCCGTTCCGCGAAGCGGCGTCCTGGGACCCGGGCAGGACGGTCAAGCCCAGGGTTTCGCAGATAGCTGTCTTCAACGCCGGGAGCGTTTCCTCCATCTCGTGGCGCCGGCCGGTCAGCCGATCCAGGCTGGTCACGCCGCCGTTTTCCGCTTCTATGCCGCAGGGGCGCATCAGGCTGGTGAAGCGGATCAGATCGGGGTGAATGTTCAGGGAGAAGCCGTGCCAGGCAATCCAGCGGCTTGCCGCTACGCCCACCGCCGCCGCCTTGTCCCGCCCGGACCAGGCGCCGGTGAGGCCGGGCCTGCGCCCGGCCGGTACGCCGTACGCCGACAGAAAACGGATGGCGCATTCCTCCATGAGCCTGAGGTAGCGGTGCAAATCCCGGCCGAACCAGTCCAGCCTGATGATGGGATAGACTGTCCATTGTCCGGGGCCGTGATATGTCACGTCGCCGCCCCGTCCGGCGGAATGGTATTCAATGCCGAAGGCGGCCAGTTCCTCCAATCCGACAAGGAGGTTGCCGCCGTCGCCGGAGCGGCCGCAGGTAATGGCCGGCAGGTGTTCGGCGATAATGACGCAGCCGGGAAGTTCCAGATTGTCCGCCATGCAAGACAGTACGCTCTTTTGCAGGCATATTCCCTCGGCATAGGGAAGATTGCGCCGAATCAGGAAACGGGCCGGCCGGAGCGTCATGTTCCGCGTCTTTCCAGGCGCGAAACAAACGCGCATATGCCATGAAAAAGCAAATCATCGTCCAGAATCGAGGCGGGAATCAGGCCTGCCGCGATCCGGCCCCAGCCACCGGTGATCGCGACCGGGAAGGGTTTACCGCCGTCGACCCAGCCGGCTTCGCGCCGGATTCGGAAAAATGCCGCCGCCACCGCCGCCGGAAGGCCGACGGCAAGGCCATGCGCAAGCGCGCCGGCGGTGTCGCCGCCCGGTGAAAGATTCTCCCATTCCGGATTCCTGTCCGAATAGTCCGGTATTCCGGCCGCCAGGGCCAGGCCGGCCAACCACATTTTCGGTCCCGGCAGGAGATAGCCCCCGCGAAAAACGCCGTTGGCATCCACCCAGTCTATGGTGGCGGCGCTACCGCATTGGACGGCGGCATACCCGTTTCGTCCGGAGAGTCCGGAAAAATGCCGCATCCCAGCCCCCAGGGCGGCAAGAAGCCGATCCACACCGGTTGTTTCGGGAGAGGCGAGGCGGTGGCTGATGATGTCGTCCGCGCCGGAACGGATAAAGCGACTGCGGATGCCCAGGATCCGCGCCGTCTCCTCACCACTCCGATCCGCGGCCGGAACCACCGAGGCAATCCATGCCTCCCGCCTTTCCGCCAGCGGCAACAGGTCGGAGAAGGCTGCCTGTAAATTTTCTTTCCGCAGGCCGGCGACGGGAAACGACCGACAACCCGTCTTTTCGCCGGCGGCGAAGGCGGCGAAGCGAAGCGAAGTGTTGCCGATGTCGATGGCGAGCATGGCGTTTCCGGCGCACAGTCAGAATATCGTGGCGCCGAGCTCCGACTGGTTGGTCATTTTTCGATACAGGTTGAGCCAGCCGGAAGCCGGTTTTTTCAGCGGCTGCCAGCTGGAGAAACGGCGCTGGATTTCCGCCTCGTCCACCTCCAGTTCCAGCGTGCGGGCCGGGATGTCGACGGCAATCCAGTCTCCGTCCCGGACAATGGCCAGAGGTCCCCCTTCATACGCCTCGGGCGAGAGATAGCCGATCGCCAAGCCGCCGGTGGCGCCGGAGAATCTGCCGTCGGTAATCAGGGCGAGGCGATCCCCCAGCCGCTTTCCGAGTACGGCGGCCATGAAGGTTTCGAGATGCGGCATGCCGGGCGATCCTCGCGGCCCTTCGTACCGGATGACCACCACGTCACCGGCCGTTATCTTGTCGGCAAGCAGCGCCTGCCAGCCTTCCATTTCGGAATTGAAGACCTTGGCCGGCCCCCGGAAGCGCAGAGCCGCCTCGTCCACGGCCGAAAACTTGACAGCCGCTCCGTTGGCCGCCAGGTTGCCCCGGAGAATGGCGATGCCGCCCTGTCCGGCGATGGGCGATTCGACGGTGTGGATAACCTCGCCGTCCGCCGGGCCGGCCTGTTTCGCGGTTTCGGACAGGACGCCCCAGATCCCCTCCGATTGCGAATGGAGAAGTCCGGCCCTGTCCAGTTCGCGGAGTACGGTCCAGACGCCGCCGGCCTTGTCGAATTCGGGCATGGAATAAGAGGGATGATTGGGATAAATGGCGCTGATAAGGGGGATTTCCCCGCTTATGCGATCAAAGTCGTCCCAATCCAGAGCGATGCCGGCTTGGCGGGCTGCGGCCGGCAGGTGGAGCAGGCTGTTGGTCGATCCGCCCACCGCCATGATATAGCGGACACAATTGAGGAAGCTCTGGCGGTCGATGAAATCGAGGGGTTTCCGATCGGCGCGGATCAGTTCCACGATCTTGACGGCCGACTCGCGGGCGAGGCGGCGCCATTCCGGACTGTTGGCCTCCACGCTGGCGTTGCCGGCCAGGGACAGTCCGAGGACCTCGGCGAAAGCGCACATGGTGTTGGCAGTGCCCATGAAGGGGCACACGCCGGTGGTGGGGCAGGCGTTGCGGACCACCTCCTTGTATTCCTCCCTGGTCATCAAGCCGCCCTGGCAGGCTGCGTACGCCTGTTTGGTATGGGTAAGGGTGATCATCTTGCCGTGGGCATGCCCCGGAAGCATATAGCCGCCGGTGAAGATTACGGAGGGCAGGTTCAACCGAAGCGCCGTCATCACCATGCCCGGCACCACCTTGTCGCAGCTCCCCAGCATGATCATGCCGTCGAGCTGGTTGCCCTCCACCTGTGATTCCACTTCGGCGGAGACCAGATCCCGGCTCGGCAGGGTATAGCGGTCCCCGGGGGTGTTCGACGGGATGCCGTCGCAAATGCCGGTCACGGGAAGCTCGATCGGCAACCCGCCGGACTCGCGTATGGCCTGCTTCATGTCGTCGATGACGGTTTTGAAATGGTAATGCCCGGGATTCAATTCGTTCCACGAATTGACGATTGCCACCTGAGGCTTGGAAACGTCGCTGTCCCGGACTCCCATGGCGTAGAAAAGGGCGTTCCGGTGATCGACTGCCTCTTCGCCAAGAGTCTGCGAACGGAGCGCGGGCGCGTTTTGCATATCCATATCGGTTTTCTCCCGCATGGGCGGCATTATCCAACCGGCATCAGAAGATCGGGCAGGAACATGACCAGCGGCGCGATGTAGGTAATCAGGAGAAGTACGCCGACCATGGCCAGGAAGAAGGGGATGAACGCCCGCACCGTGCTGGCGATGGAAATCTTGGCTATGCCGCAGGCCACGAACAGGCAGACTCCCACCGGCGGAGTGAAGAGGCCGATGGCCAAGTTCACCACCATGATCACCCCGAAATGCACCGGATCGATGCCGACATTGGTGACGATAGGGAGGAAGATGGGGGCGAAAATGATCACGGCCGGGGAAAGATCGAGCCAGGTGCCGACAAAAAGGAGGAAAAGATTGACCACCAAAAGGAGCATGAACTTGTTGACGGTGATTCCGAGGATAAGTTCGGCGATCATGGCCGGTACGCCCTGGTGCGAGAAAAGGAAACCGAGGGCCGAGGCGGTGGCGATCATCAGCGCCACCTGGCCGGTAGTCACCGACACTTCCGCCAGGATGTTCGGAATGTCGCGTAGTCGAAGTTCTCCATACCAGTATCGGCCCAGAACATAGGAATAGAACACCGCCACCCCGGCCGCCTCGGTGGGCGTGAACACGCCGGCGATGATGCCGCCGAGGATAATGACGATGGTGAGCATCGCCGGGATGCCCTTGAGGAGGATGACGACAGTTTCGCCCCAGGTGAAGCTTTCA
>JAITKH010000063.1 GCA_031278535.1 Planctomycetota bacterium
CGGAGCTTCACCTGCCCCAGGTAATTCCTGACCGCCGCCAGGCTGGCGTTCGCCACTCGCTCCCTGTCGGCGGAAAAAGCCATGGCGTCGCCCGGCCCGGCGCCCAGGCGATCGCGGATGGCGTCCATCCGCTCCTTTTGGAAAAATTTGACGGGCGCGCCGGAATAGTCGCCTGACGGCGATATCTTGATCCAGGCCAGCCCCTTGGCGCCATAGGGTTTCGCCACTTCAAGGAGTTCGACATCCAGCTCTCGCCGGCTGAAGGCCTCGCCGCCCGGTATGGCCAATCCCTTGACAACGCCGCCGGAATCGATTGCCGAGCGAAAGACCTTGAATTCGACTCCGGCCGCCAGATCGGAAAGATTGGAAAGTTCAAGTCCAAAACGGAGATCCGGCTTGTCGCAACCATACCGATCCATTGCTTCCTTCCAGGCCATGCGCGGAAAGGGAGCGGTTATTTCGGTCCCGATGCCGTTCCGGAAAGCGTTCTTCATGCAGGCTTCGGCGACGGCGAAGACATCCTCCTCGTCGGCGAAACTCATCTCCAGGTCAAGTTGGGTGAATTCGGGCTGGCGATCCGCCCGGAGATCCTCGTCCCGGAAACAGCGGGCAATCTGATAGTAGCGGTCGCAGCCGCCGATCATGCACAGCTGTTTGAAGAGTTGGGGACTTTGCGGCAGGGCGTAATAGTTTCCCCAATGCACCCTGGACGGCACCAGGTAGTCGCGGGCGCCCTCCGGCGTGGACTTGGCGAGGATGGGCGTCTCGATTTCCAGGAAGCCCAGGCTGTCCATCGTCTCCCGGATGGCGTGGACGAAGCGGTGGCGGGCCGCCAGATTGGCCTGCATGGCCGGCCGGCGAAGGTCAAGGTAGCGATGCGCCAGACGCGCCTCTTCGCCGACCTTCGCATGTTCGTCGATCTCGAAAGGCGGGGCGGCGGATCGGGAAAAGACCGCAAACGAATCCACCGCCACCTCGACGGCGCCGGTCGCCATTTTCGGGTTGACCATGTCGGCGGGCCTGGCCAGCACCGTGCCGGTGATCTGGATCACCCATTCGGAACGGACCTCCTGACCGAGCTTCAGGACCTCGGGCCTGTCGGTGTCGAACACGATTTGGGTCAGTCCGTAACGGTCGCGAAGATCGATGAACATGAGGCTGCCGTGGTCGCGGCGGTTTTGCACCCAGCCGGCCAGGGTCACGGTCCGGCCGGCCTGTTCGATTCGCAGGTCTCCGCAGGTGTGTGTACGTTTCATGGGTGCGTTCCTTGTCGATGGCGGGCCAGAGGCGCCGCTTTTCGGAAAAAGCGAAAAGGCAAACAAATCTGTCGCTGACGGGCGAATTCAGAAAGCGGTTTGTTCCCTTCCCGGACCGTAGGAGACGCTGGCGATTTCCACCTCCAGAAAATCGGAAATGCGGCGGAGGTAACCGGCGGCGGCCGGCGGCAAATCGGC
This sequence comes from Planctomycetota bacterium, assembly GCA_031278535.1. Classification (GTDB taxonomy): domain Bacteria; phylum Planctomycetota; class SZUA-567; order SZUA-567; family SZUA-567; genus JAJBSZ01. The sequence continues at coordinate 1,455 of JAITKH010000063.1, forward strand.
CATGGCCTGGCAGGCGGGGAGCGGCGTTTTCCAGCCCGGCAGCGTTTCATACATCGGTTCGCAATCCTTGAGGAGGTCGACGTCGGCGGGAAAATCGGAGCTCGTCCCGCCGCCGATCCGGTAGGCGGTGCAGATTTTGAGATCATCGAACTGGGAAAGGATGTCGAGCTTGGTGATGTGGAGCTTGGTGGCGCCGTTGATCCTCGCGCCGTGCCGGGCCACGACCAGATCGAGCCAGCCGCAGCGGCGGGGCCGGCCGGTGGTGGTGCCGAATTCATCCCATTGGTTGGAGCCGCTTCCCCTGAGAAGCGAAGCCGTCGCCGGATCGGCTTCGGTCGGGAACGGGCCGGAACCGACCCTGGTGGTGAACGCCTTGATCAGGCCGTGGATGTCCTGAATCCGCCTGGGCGGAATGCCGGTTCCGCTGAGACAGCCGGCGGCGGTGGTGTTGGAACTGGTAACGAAGGGGTAAGTGCCGAAGTCGATGTCAAGCATCGCGCCCTGCGCTCCTTCGAGTAGGATATTCCTGCCCTCGCGGATCCAGCCGTGGAGTAGGGCGACGGTGTCGGCGATACGGGGGCGGAGCGCATCCACGGCCGTCATAATCTCCTCCTCCGTCTCCTTTTCCGGCAGAGGTTGCCCGCCCAGCAACTCCAGCATTCGGTTGGCGGCGCGAAGGGCGTCCCGGAAGCGAACGGCGAAGGCGGCGGCGTCGCGGGCCTGATGCCAGCGGAGCCCGGAGCGTTTGGCCTTGTCGGTGTAGGCCGGCCCGATTCCCTTTCTCGTGGTACCGATGGAGGAGTCCCCGAGAAGTTCCTCTCCCAGCGAATCGAATCGCTTGTGCCAAGGCATGACCATATGGGCCCGATCAGAAATGAACAGCCGCTTCTCGGCGTCGTGAACCCTTGAGCGGATTTCCCCGAGTTCCTTGGCCAGTCCTACGGGATCCGTCACTGTACCATTTCCGATGACGCAGAGGACATTGTCGCGGAGAATTCCAGAGGGGATGAGATGGAGGGCGAACACCTCGCCGTCGATGACGACGGTATGGCCGGCGTTGGCGCCACCCTGGCAACGGACAACCACGTCCGATTTTTCCGCCAGGATGTCGACGAATTTCCCTTTCCCCTCGTCTCCCCACTGCAATCCAATCAGCATGCTCACGCTCATGGCGAATCCTTCCGCTTTCCTCGGGCGACGCGAGGTAGGTTTATCGGCCACAGTTGTTGATGAAAATAGTATCGCCGTTTCAATCCCCTCAGGCAAATGAAAAGTCGGGAAGGGCAGGGTTATTTGTTCCCCCGCTTGCGACATCCCCTTCCTTCGGCACCGATTTGAAGATGCGGATATGTACTGCCTGCGGCCTGAAATTGTGATTTTCACCCAGAAGGGTATAGTTTTCACAATTTCAGTCCGCGATGAAGTATATCATCCCGATTATGCCGCTGTCTCGAGTGCCACAGCTTTAAAAAAGAAAAAATAGTGACAAAATAAATATGAGTATATATAATATTATGTAGATATGATTAATTTATATTTAATCATATATTATTTAAGCATATTAAGGAAGAGGTGGACTTTTTGAAATTATGCGGCCCAGGCGAGCGCATTGACAAGGAGTTCCTGAATTATCGTCAGGTTGGAGCGAGAGGACGACATGGCAGTAATTTTTTTCACGCCATA
>JAITKH010000081.1 GCA_031278535.1 Planctomycetota bacterium
CTTGCAAAATATTCTCTTCATTTTTACCGAAATTCAGTCGCTTTTTCCCCAATTTTCCGATGATTTCGCAGTTTGATGGCACTTTTTCAGGGACGACTAAAATAGTCGTGTACTGTGAGGATCCCTAGTGTTTCAGCCGAGTGTTCACGTGCGCCTCCAGAGTCGGCATCCGTATCTTCCGCGCCGGAAAATGAGGAGGTTCCGTTATTCGCGATCCCGCTTTTGCCTGCGCCTGTCGTCGCGGTTTATCGAAAGGTTCTCCTGGTTTTTCCCGTCCATCTTGTGTTTTGTGTGATCATATTTTTCGATGTCTTCATACAATGTCCTCCCGTTAGGGCCGGGCGCCGCGTCAAGGGGAAGCAGCACGGCGTCGTATCCATACAACCGCTGGTCGGCGGCCGCAAGCGGGGGGAGCGTCTGGCCGGCGATCATCGGTTCGTGCGGGTCAAAATCACTGTCTTTGAGATTGCCGTGCAACGGAGAGCCGATTTTCACATGGATGGGCATCAGGCCGGAGGAGGACATGGCGTCCTTTGTCGCTTTTCGCGGAGCGGCATGCCTCATGAACCAGACATGGCCTCCCCGCTGATCCGTCTTTACATTCACGGCCCTGGGGTACCGCAGCGGTCCGGCCGCCGGCCCCACCGCTTTGCGCCACAATTCCACGCGTTCAGCCAGATCCCGCGTCTCCGCGGCCACGTCCACGCCATGTTCGAGCGGCTGTCCGAATTCGTCAAGCAGGCGGACGATTCGTATCCTGCAATGCCCGAGCCCGAAGGGCTTCCCGCCGCCGAGGCGCCAATCGACCTCGCAGGCGAGAAGCAGCAACGCCAGTTCCCGCCGCGACAAGGCGCGGAAAGCGATGCGCAGACGCCCCTTCACGCCTTCGGGCAGGAGGGAGGACGTCTTGTTTTGCCTGTTTGTCTCGGGTTCTGGCGGGTGCGCCTTGGCGAACACGGGTTGCTGGTTGTACGTCCAGGGCGCATCGGCATCGCGCTCGGTGGTGGTACGGTAGACCTTGTAGCCGCGCACAGGGTCCCTGGCCGAGAGCTTGTCCACGGAGGCGTTTTCGCGGTAAAAAGCGAGGCATCCCGGCTTCGGACTGGACAGCGCCGGCAGCATGACGCGCTCCACCCTGCCGGCCGCGTCGAAAAACACCAGGTTTTCCGGCCGAATCCGCGCCGCAAAGGCCGGAGCTGGACAATCCTTTTTGGGCGACACCTGGCCAAAGAGGTCGGTCACCTCGTCCACCATTCCGTCCTCGGCAAGATAATCCGGCAGCACGTGCGCGGGAAGGAGTTCCGCCAGCGGCTTGCCGCGACGTCCCCAGCGCGCCCATTGAATGGATTCGATGTCGGCCTGCGAGCGGATGGATTCGGCCTCGCCGTCTTTCGGTTCGAGCCAGACCAGGTCGCCGGCCTTCAACTTCGGCCGCATGGAACCAACATGCCGGTTTTCATAGTCGCGCCACAATCGCCTGTCGATTTCGATTGCCGGTCCGTTGCCCATGAACACGCCTTCGTGCTTGATCCCTCTCGAATTGACGGGTCTGCCCGCAAGCTTCACCCGGACAGAGGAGCCGTCTTTCCTCGTTTGCGAGATGGTGCCGGCAATCGGGCCGTCTTTCCATTCGACCCAAACCTCGTTGCTCACGCCTGCCCTTGGACGAAAATTCTTGACGCGGCTTTCATGCGTTTCGTCCGGATTTGTGGGCTCCTTCCGGCCGTCGAGCACTTTGATCCATCCCAATACCGGGCCGTTGTCCACGCGGATTCGCCCACTGTTGAAACGGTCGCCCGCTTTCTCGACAAGGCCGAGGAAAGCGTTTTTTGGCAGGTCCCGATTCCCCGCGTTTCGCAGCCTCGGTCCGAGCTGCGCGTCCCGCGCCTGGCGGAGAACCACATCCTCGTCGAGATAGCCGAGCGTGCCGCCGGTGATAATCGTCAGCATGCTGCGCAGAGCCCCGCGAATTCCGGTGGCGGGCAGCACCACGTCCTCGCCAATGGTCAGCGCGACCTCCTGCTTATGCCCGTCCGAATCGCTTCGTTTGGCCGGCATCGCCGTGAGCAGGGGACTGACTGTTTCCACTTCCAGGTCGAGGACGCCGGTGAACCGTTCATTTTTGCCGGTTTCGATTTCTTCGATGGCCGGCATGGTCGGTTTGCGCCGGATGGGCGCCCGGCCGGGAAACGGCACGAAAGTGTACGGGTTGACGAAGGGAAGCCCCAACACGGCCGCGGGCGCCTTTTTCTTGTCGGCGGTACTGTTGCCGCCATCTCGCGAATTTTGGGGCCGCTTGCCGTATTCGCGCCGGCCGGCGCCCGCTCCGCCTGGCGTCTTGCGGGAAACCGATGGGGCCCGGCCTGGCGGGGCGACTTCCGCTTTGCCGACAATAACCACTTTTTTGATGGCGCCATCGTCGCGGATCGCCTCCGCTTCGCAGCCCTCGCTGTAGTCCGCATCCCTGAAGTATCGGGCGCAGTCGGGCACCGAAAGTTTATCGGTTTTGTCCTTCTTCTTGTTGAAAAATTCAATGAACAGGGTTTGCTTTTTTCCGATTTTTTTCAGGATTCCCCTTATGATCTCGACCATGTCAGCGCTCCTCGCCGAATGAAAAACGGCCAAAAACCTCGGCGTGCCCGCCCGAAGCCCGCACCTTCCGCGCCGTAAGCCTCCCCGACGCCTTCGACGAGCCGACGCGAAGTATCCCCAAATCCAGTGCCTTCAAGGTTTGCGCCAGCCAGCGCGCCTCCTTTTCCTCGGGATCGGCGATGCGTATCCGGACGGGAAACGCATTGCCGAGATCGGAGGTAAGGACCAGGTTGTCAAACAGCATGCCGTCGTTCGCTCCGCCGGTGATCCGGTCGATTGCCACATGCATGCGCATCTGTTCGGCGGTTTTCGCGTTCGCGGCGCCGCGTTTCACAATCGCATCGGCGAAATGGATTCTTCCCGCCCTGCGGAAGCTTCCAAACAGTTTCATGATGGGACATGCGGATTCCGGCCTGTCGCGGGCGGCGGCCGTCCGTTCGCCCTTGGGAATGAATCCCCAGCCCAGGTTGTCGCCGTTCATCGCCTCTTCCGTTTTCAACCCCTTTCCGGCCTCGCGCCGCTTTCGTTCGAGCGCGGCCGAATTGGCGACCGGCTCGCCCTCCCGCGCCGCAAGACGGGTCATCCAGGCGCGGAACAGTCCGCGCAGGCTCGATCCGGGGAGGCGCCAGTATTTTTCCCCGTCCATGTCCCCGACCTGTTGCGGCTCCAGCTGATACTTCAGACCCTGCCCGTCCGAGACGAGAAAATCCTGTCCGCGCGCCACTCCCAGTTCCACCTCCACGACAAGATCGCGATTGCTTCCGGCCGGCACGGCGCCCAGCTCGCGCATGTCCGGAATGGCCTTTCCCAGAAGGGCGTTGCGCCGATCGTCCAGCCATGCCGCGTGCTGTTCGACAATTCCAATGTCGTATCCCTTGACCATGATCCCGCCGCGCAGTTCCGCGAGGCCGATTCCCCGTGCGCCGTTGCCGCCGAAGGTGAGGCCGCCACGGAAGCAGGCCGCCAGTTGCCGCAAGAACTTTTCCGGATCGTAGGGTATCGGATTCCTGTCGCGATCCGGCCGGCAATCGAGCCAGAGCAAGAGATCGGCCGCAGTTCCCGGAGGAAAGGCCTCGAGCGAAAACAGTCCCCCGTCGACAGGCGCACCACTGAAGCGATCAAGAAGGTTGTGGGTACGCACGATCACCTTTTCCTTGGCTCCCGCGAACGGGCAATCGGGTACCAGCAGCCGGCTCGGCGTGCCGACAGTATCATTATCCGCCGCGAAACCGAACCAGAACGACTCCTGGAGCGGGTTTTCCGAGTTCCCGAACCGTTTTTTCCAGGCATGGCGGAGTACTCCCGCAATAGCGCTTCCGCGCAATACGGGAACGCGTGCGCCATCGCGCGACAGGCGGAGCGTGTTGTTCGTGCGATCTTCGCCGGGGGCCAGTCCGGCGGGAAACCGCAAAGGCACGAGCAGGCAGTGGATCGTGTTTTCAGGCATGGTTCGCTCCCGTTCGCTGGTTATCGTCTGGCGGAAAGCGCGAGATTGGCAAGCATTTCCAGGCCGGCCAGGGTCGCGTCCCTGTCGGAAAGCCGGAGCAATTCGGACACGTTGTCCTTTATGGGACGCCACTGCGACCAGATGCGGTTGGATCGTTCCAGCAATTGGCGCTCCAGGTATTCGACAGCCTTGTCCTTCCCGCCAAGGCCGTATTTGGCCGTGAGCGCCCGTATCTGGCTGGCGCTGGGCAGGCTTCTTTTTCCCGCGTCGTAACAGGCGATGGCGAGTTCGATCCCTTTTTTCCGGCAGCCGCTGCCCAATCTCCTGATTTGCCCCGATTCGAAACCGGAAAGCGCCTCTTCATGGAGGCTGGCGGCAATCCCCGGATGCGGGGACAAGGCGCCGAACCCTTCCTCGCGGCCGTCGCCGAGGCCCAGGAGCAGGGCTGCCGCCAGTTTCGCCGGTTCGGGGATTCCCGTCAGCCGCAGCACCCCGCCCGGCAGCACCACCCGCCTCGCCCGGATCCTGCCGCCGATCGCGCCATGGCGGCTCCAGCCAAAGCGTATGCCGTGAACGCACCACACCTCGTCGACCTCGCCAAGTCCGTTTTCCAAAACCCACGCCCTGGCCAGTTTCCTGAATTCGCTGTCCAGCGAAATTCCTTCCGCCCGCGCATCCGGCAGGCGCACGGGCGACTGGACGATCAGGACGCATTTCCCGTTTGCCGGATTTTGCGGAGTGGCGAACGGGTCGTCGACCCGCTCGAGCGACAATACGCCGCGGCCGCGCACGCTGCGGCTCTTTCCCAGCGACAGTTCGATCGTTTCCCCGACGATGTCCGCCGCGAAAGCGGGGAGGGACAACAGGCCGCTGTAATGTTCCACCGCCATCGAATCGACGGAAAAGAGGTTCCTTCCGTCCCTCGTTTCCCGGTCGTTATGCACGCCGTGCGCGCTGATCCAGTGCGGCATGGCCGCGCTTTTCCATAACGCTACCCGCTTCCCGTCCGACAGGAGCACGCCGTCGGACGCCTTGAGCGGCGCTCCGTCGGGTGCCTTGCGCCAGTCGTACGGTTCGATGGCCCCGTCCTGGAACCATGCCGGATTGGGCTCCTCCACGTTGTTTCCGGCAAGCTTGGACGCCCTATGGGTGAGGCTGACGCGGGTCGCCGCCCACCCCTCGGCGCCGCACGGCAGGAGCGGCCAGGCGCGGAACGCGGAAGACGCGAACAGCGCGTCCGCCGCGTCCGCGTCTTCCGCGTCGACGCGATGCAGCAGCGCCCCCTGCAGTGAGCTCGCCGGTATGGCGAAGCCGGAGCGGATGACATTGTGTCGCACCGGCAATTCGGGACAGCAGACGGGAGATTCCGCCTTGAAACGAAGGCGGAAAAAAACGGGCGTCTGGTCGAAATCGCGTCCTGCCGCGAGTTTGTGCCCGGGCGCCTGCGTGTTGGCCATGCCTGTCAGTGCGGCCAGCTCCTTCAGCAATCCTCCCGGCGTGTCGGCGGAACCAGGGATTGTCACCACACACATTCCCGAACCCCTGGTTCGCGAACCGCCCACCGCGGAAAGGCAGAGCAGGGCGAGACGGATCGCCTTGGCGATCGGGTCGTCCGGCTGGCACGCCATGAAGACGCTTCCCCGGAATTTCGTTCCGGCGCTCGCCACCTGGACCGTGCGGAGGCTGGTATCCTTCGCGGTCCCGGTGTCCCCGTTGATCGCGGTCCTGGTAATGAACCGCATCGGCAGCGGATTGTCTCCGTTTTTTTCCGGGCGAGCGTCGGAAAAGCGGGCCGCGCTTTCGGCGCCGGGGTCGCCGTCCGTCCCCGGAGCGCCCAGGCAGCGCCGCAAAAAGGACTCCTTTTTTTCGGATGGCCATTCGAGGCCGTCCAGCCGCTCGAGCAATTCCTGCCGCACCAAACCCTTCAGGTGCGACGCGGCCAGGACGGGCGAACCGTCGCGCCGCGCCACGTACTCGTCCACGGATTCGCTGGCGAGTCCGGTTCCCGGGGTGGCGTCGCTGAGCAGTTCCAGGACATAATGTATGGGATGCATATGATCTCCTGCCGGGTATCCGGGGTGTCTTCAGGCTGTTTCAACGCTCATGCGCCGGGATTCCTCAAGAATGGCGATCGCGTCGCATAGGGCGGTGTCGCGAATTTTCGAACCGTTCGGCTGGTCTTTGTCGCGCCATGCCTTCCCGCGTCTTTCGGCCGGGTATTCCTGCAGCAGGTCGGACAGCCGCTCCGGTTCGCTTTTGCCGCCGACGACAAGGTTTTTGTTCAGGCTGGCGACAAAGGCGCATCTGTCGGCCCAGGGGGCGCGCAGCCGCCGGCGGATTTCCATGCGCGCGGAGGGGGGAATCGCCTCCAGGAGTTCGCTCAGCCTTGCCAATTCGTCAAAAGTTTCCGCGTTCCAGGCATCGTTTCCCGGCTTCCCGTCGCCGTACAGCCTATACGGCCGGCGCGTGAGCGAGACCTCGAGCGGACGGCCGCCTGGTTGGAGGTCCTGATCGACGAAACACAGTTCACGCCGGCGCCGCGCCGCCGGAGAGTCGAGAAGGTTTTCGGTGGCCGATTCCCAGTCGATGGCGGCCGGCGACGGCTTTTCGCCGGATGTGTCGCGGAAACGTCCCTTGGCGCTGGCCAGCAGGCTTTCCGCATAGGGAATGGCGGTGTGCAGGGGATAGCCGACGCCGCAGAAAAGCACTCCGGCGCTCATGGCAAGTTTTCCGCCGGTTGCCGGCCAGCATTCCGGAGTTTTGGCGCTCTCCGTTTCGAACGTCCTGGCTATGTTCCGGGCGAGTTCGAAAGCGTGCGCGACGTGACACAGCGCCAGGATGTCGTCGCCGCCGAGGATGAGCGGGCGAAACGGGAGAACCGCTTCGCCGGTGTTCAATCTCTCGATCTTCCCATCGGACTGTTTCGCCCAGGCCGCGATTGCGCCCGCCAGTCCGGCGAGGAAAGCGTTCCTGGTGCACTCGCGCAGCTGACGGCTCATGTTTGCCAGGGCGTCGTCTTTTTCCCTGTCTGGGAGCTTGTCAAGGGCGCGCTGCTGACGGCCGATGTCGTTCCCGTCCATGGCAACGACCGCCCACCGGTTGCGGGAACCGAGATTGCGCTGCGCCGCCCTGGCGTGGGCCTGTTCGCCCTCGTCGTCATTCCTGTCCGGGGAGACGTTTTTCATGAACAGGCAGGGAACGTCCTCAAGCGCCGTCGGCCATTCCGGGCGTTTCGACAGTTCTTCAAGTATTCGCGCGCCAAATTCATCGGTCTTGTATTCCTCGTATTTCCTTCTCACAACCGGATGGACATTCGCGAGCCAGCCCTTTCCTTCGGCACCTGTCGGCCAAAGCCCGGAAACGCCGCAGGGTTCCCCGTCCAGACAGTCGGGAACGAAGGGGAAGAGCTCTTCCGCCCCTTCGAGCGCCTCCGCAAGGCTTCCGGCAACGCCCAGTCGCAGATCGACGCCAAGCGTTTTTGCCGTTTTCAGCAATCCGTCCTTGATCCTGGTCCCGTCTTCAGTCTTACAAAACTCGATGATCCCCTTGCCGCCGCCGGAAAACCGTATCTGGCCGCCGGAATTGCCGGCGATTTGCGGCACGTATTCGTTGTCAAAACGGTCCAGCACGACGCTCCCGCCGACGATGAACTTCAATTTCGGAACGCTGAAGATGTATTGCTGGATGCCCCGGATGTCATAAGCGATATACGGCATGGCTGAAGTCTCCCCGTCGTCGTGATCCGCGCCGGCCTTTCCCGATCCGGATCAACCGTTTTCCAGTCCGGACCGCATTCGCGAAAATTTTTGGTTCATGTCCACAAATAAGTGATCGCAAGAATCAACTTATGGTTCCCAATACGGATTGATGTGTTCGTCACTTATTCGAAAACATGAGCCAATTTTTTTTGTCCTGGCGCCCTCCGTCTCTGCCCCGGAAAGACAGGAACGCTTTTTCCCGGTGGGGATCCCTTCGTCCCGTCGGAGAATCGTCTTCGGGCGATCCGCGAAACAGGCATTGCGTCCGCGTCCCTGCATGGCGAAAGAGTCCTGACCTTGTGATAAGGGGAAAGGAGGAACCCGGACCCAGAAATCCCATAATTTTCCCTATTTTACAAATGTGCCGTCATGTCGTCAACTCCCGAAAAAATAATTCACCACATGGATGCAGTGGAATTTTAAAGATTACCCCGACCAAACGATGGCACGTACATAGGAGGAGGATGGGTTTCGTCGACACGGATGCCCACAGGACTTGCCGGGTATACACCAGGCGTTTGCGCAGATTTCCCCGTTCGCAGGTCCGTATCGGCTTCCATTTGCGTTCCGGAGTGATTTTTGCCAATTCCGGTGGCTGGGGGAATCCGGCTCCTTGAGGCGAGGCCGTCCGCGCCTGCGAAACGCGGCGGCGGGGGTTCATAGGCGGCAACTGTTTAGGCCAGCGCTGTACCTGCCCGGTTGTTTCAGGAAAAACCCCCGGGTGTTTACATCCAGCCGCAAATCGTTATACTCGTTTTTCGACTGGTTCCGCAAAGGGACGTATTGCGGGACGGAGCGGATTGCCACCTTCCAGCCGCCGAGTTGGAGTTTTCCCGCTTGATTTCGAAGCGAGGCGCTGGATGCGGGCGTTAGGAGGCTGCGGGAAGCATTTCCCCGGCCGGTTTGGCGGGAGAGGCTGGCGAACGTCATGGAAACTATTATCCGGGGTATACCGGCGTCGCAAGGCATCGCAATCGGTCCTGCCTATGTACTTGGATCGTTCGAAACCAAGCTCCCTCCTTCCTATCTTCCGGACGAGGAACTGATCCCTGCCGAGGTTGAACGTTTCCGGATCGCCGTGACCAAAGCCCAGTCCGAAGTGGAAAAAGTGAAACTGAGCGTGCAGGCCGACGCCAAGCAGGATGTCAGTCCAATTTTCGAGGCTCATATCCTTATCCTTTCCGATCATTCCTTCAACCAGGAGGTCCTCAGGCGTATCCAGCGGAATCGTATGACTGCCGGTTACGCCGTCCAGTGCACCATGGGAGAATATATTCGCGGACTCAAGGGAAAACCTTTCCTCGCTCCCCGCATCAACGATATGGAAGATATTGAGCGCCGGTTGCTCCGGGCCATCCTCGGCCGGCAATATGAGGAACTCGCCTCTCTTAGGCGAGAAGTGGTGGTAATAGCCCGGGATCTCACGCCTTCGCAAACCGCCGACATGGATCGGACGAAAATACTCGGCTTCGCCACAGATATTGGCGGTACCACCGGCCATACCGCCATTGTCGCCAGGGCCCGGCAGATTCCAGCTGTTGTGGGCCTGGGGAATATAGCCGAAACCATCCCCTCCGGGACGGAAGTGATTCTCGACGGTTCCCGCGGACTCCTTATCCTGCAACCCCAGGACGCCACCCGGTCTTCTTACGAGAAGCGCCGGGCCGACTATCAGCGCTTCGGGGCGGCGGCCATCGCCGAGGCCGGCAGGCCGGCCGTGACCCGGGACGGTTGCCGGGTGCATATCGAGGCGAATATCGAATTCCCTCACGAGACCGATTCGGCTCTCAGCAATTCGGCGGATGGCATCGGGCTCTATCGCACCGAATTCTTATACGTCAATTACAAAGGCCAACCGGACGAGGCAGCCCATTTCGACGCCTATTCGCGGGTGGTGAAGGCCATGACCGGCCGGCCGGTGACCATTCGCACCCTGGATTTGGGATATGACAAGGCATTTCACGCCCAGGGCGGCGACGATTTTCCCGTGGAAAGGAATCCCGGCCTTGGCTGTCGCGCCATCCGCTACTGCCTTGCGAACCTCGACATTTTCCGGGCCCAGATACGCGCCATTTGCCGCGCCTCCGCTTTTGGAGTGGTCCGGCTCCTCATCCCCATGGTTACTTCCCGGGAGGAAGTGC
>JAITKH010000082.1 GCA_031278535.1 Planctomycetota bacterium
ATTTTTCGAGCTGCAAGTCGCCGCAGGCCATCGTCGGCGCCCTGACCAAGAGTTATTTTGCCGAGAAGGCCGGCATCCCGCCGGAAAAGATCTTCATGGTCTCGATTATGCCCTGTACCGCCAAGAAATATGAAATCGTCCGGGCCAAGGAAATGTTCTCTTCCGGCCGCCAGGACATCGACGTGTCCATAACCACCCGCGAACTCGCCCGGATGCTGAAGCAGGCCGGTATCCAGCTCCCCTATCTCCCCGACGAAACGGCGGACTCGCCGCTCGGTTCGTACACCGGGGCCGGCACCATTTTCGGAGAGTCGGGCGGGGTCATGGAGGCGGCTCTGCGGACCGCCAACTGGCTCATCACCGGCGTGGAGGCGGAAAAGCTTGAATTCGACGAGATCCATGGCCTTGAGGGCGTGAAGGAGATGGCCGTCAACATCGGCGGGACGGAGCTCCGCATCGCGGTGGCGCATGGCTTGAGCCATGTCCAGGACGTAATCCAGAAGATCAGGGCGGATCTGGCGGCGGGCAGGGAGCCGCCGTGGCACTTCGTCGAAGTCATGGCCTGTCCCGGCGGTTGCGTCGGCGGCGGCGGCCAGTTCTGGGGCGTCCACGACGGTCTTCGGAAACAGCGCGCCAAGGGCTTGGAGAACGAGGATCGGGCGGCCAAGCTCCGGTGCAGCCACCAGAACCCCGACGTCAGGAAGTTGTACGCCGAGTATGTCGAAAAGCCGCTGAGCGAAAAGGCGCACCATCTCTTCCACACCCACTATGTGGCGCGCAAACAATACTCCCGCTGAAATCCCGGCTGATCGCGACGACGACGGCGCAATCCCCCCCCCCCGGTCGCGTTTCATACCGTTTTCCCTTGATTTCGACCGATAAAAGTCGATAACGGTCCGATCGGTTTTCAGGGAGGCCGGATAGGCGCCGTCTCCATGAACACCCGCGTCTCCCATCCCGCCCGTCATCCCTGCGGACGCGCGTATCCAGAGGACTTTTCGGCGGGGGAACGGGAACGAACGGCCGCGAACGATGTAACGCATTCGGCAAATCGTATCCATTCCCCTCTTGAATTGCTCTGGATTCCCGCGTTCGCGGAAATGACGTTTTTGCCGCAGACGTATTCGGCGCCCCGCGACACGCGGGTATGAATGGATTACGAAAATCGGCCAGGATGAAAGGAAAATGCTATAAGATTTCGCCGCCAATTGGGCATTCCGGACGCTTATGTGCGCAAAAAACCTTGAAAAAGATTTTTTTCGCTTCGCAAACGCTTCCGCATACAAAATCGCCCGGCACTGGAAAAGGGGCCGGGCGGCAAGGAAACTGCGGAGGGACATGATCAAAACGACACGCCGACGCCCAAACCGGCCGAAAAGCCCCGGCGTTTGCCAAGATACCCCTGGATGCTCAAATCGGCCTGGATGATGCCGGATGCATATCGTACGCCAATCTCGCCGATGCCGGTGGCGCCGCGAAAACTCGCCTCTTTGACGGCGTAGCCAAAAACCTGGCCGTTCGACTTCCCTTGAAACTCGTATTCGAGGGCGGCACCGGCATACGGCGAGACCCGGCCCGCCGCGAAGACGGCCTTGGCGCCCAGGCGGGTCCGGTGCGAATGCGCCGTATCCATTTGAAAGGGAGAATAACCAGGAAACGCCAAGTTTTTGCCGACAGCTCCGGCCCATTGATACCGGGCGGAAATATCCAGTTTGATCGTGCGCACATCAAAGACGTATCCGCCGCCAATCCCCAAGCCGAAGTGGGTGGAGCGTTGGGTAAAAGCGATGCCGAGGCTTGAAATCCCGTCGAATTTGATAATCGACCGGCCCAGGTGGCCCCCGCCCTCGGCATACATGCCGTTCCCGACATCGTATCGGGCAAAAAGGCCGGTTCCAAAATGGTGAAACCTGTCGTTCTTGGCATAGGCGCGGCCGGCGAATTCACTATCATAGCGGCCAATGCCGCCGTTCAGGTACCCGCCCAGAAGCATTTGGCCGATGCCGGTATTGCCACGCCAGCCCAGACCGGCCAGAATGCCCAGGTGATCCAGGTCAATCTCGCCGCCGTGCCGGGTGCCGAATTCGGACAGGCCGCCGTCGGCCGCAGCGAAAGCGGCGAGATTGCCGCCTAGCGTAAAGGGGGAACAGGTTGCATACCGTTTGGAACTGGCATAGGCGGCATCGCTGCCAATCGAAGCGTTTCCGTTTCTCCATGGACCCTCCGCCTCCAAGGATCCCAGTGCCGAGGACGCGACTTTATCGAAGGCGAGATCGGAGACAAGCCTGCCGATCCCCAGTCCCACCAGTTGCACGTGCGCGACTACCGGGATATCGGGGAGTTCGGCGCCGCCGGCATTCCCCGTGCGCAATCCAAAAATGAAAACGGCGCCAACCAGCCAAACCGCTCCATACCCGCTCCGTACACCTGGAAATAGCTTTGCCATCCCGTCTCTCCTTGTTTATGCTCCGCCACCGGCAATTGCAAATCCCGAAGACGGATTCCTGCCCGTTGTGTTCGATCCCGAATTGTTATCGGCCGCCGGCCGGTTTCGGATTCAGCTTTTGTCAACCAAAATCGAAAAGCGCAACAGCGATCCGAAAAAGCCGGCCTTGCGAACGCCGATGTCCGTTCGCTCCGGAACCGGTTTCTGATGCCGGAGAGAAATTCCCTTCCATGGAGGCGGGAACTGGATGAACCGGGGGGTGCTCTCCGCAAAGTCCAAGCCTTCGCTTTGGGCTTTGCGGAGCACAAGCGGAACGGATCGCCTTTCCTGGCGGAGAAAACGGAGGAAGAGCGGGCAAAGGCCGCGCCAATCACACCGCAAACCACATTCCAAGCGCAAAATGCCGCCGGCCGGCGTCATCGGATCCAGAGCCGCCTTGCCGCCAATTCCAACAAGAACATCAGGAGAAACGCCGCGAACAGGAAGGGGCGGAGTTCGACGCCGCCCGGCCGCTCCGCCCGGGCGGAGCGGCGCAGATCGGAAATATCCAGACCATCCCCGCCGCCGGCGGCATCCGCAAGGCTCCGCAGCAGGGCCAAGCCGTCCCGGCCGCTTTCCGGCGCATACTCGGGGCTGTAGGACAGGGACAGGGACGGCGCCGCGGCCACGCCCAGTTCACCTAAATCGGCAAGAGGAAGATACGTTCCCGGGCGGGCCAGGGGAAATCGTGCCGCCGCGATTCCAGGCTCAAGCCATTCCATCTCCGATTCCGCGACCAACCCTTCCCGGGCCAACCACTTGAGAACGGGGCGGACGTTTCGGAATTGCCGGATCGCCTCGGGGGAAAATTCGAATCGCGCCTCGGCCACGCCCCGATCCAGCCGGGAATAGGCCTTGACCGGGACATGGTTCACCCCTGAAGCCAGAAGCCTGGATAGGGAAACGATCAGTTCCGGCGCCTGTGGCCAGGCGGGGAAGGAGCCGGAATGGCGGCCGTCCAGTTCAAACAACACTGCCCCGGTCCAGGACCTGCCGTTTGCCCGAGCGGCCAGGAGGGGAGTGCCGAACCCGTCGTCGATATCCATGAAGACGAGCGCCCCTTCCCGGGCCGAGGAGACGTTCACGCCGCCCAATCGTGGCGGCGAATCCGCCTGGACGCCGAGCATCGCGAAGGAAGGCGCCAGCCGCGGCGTCACTGCCTCCTCGAGAAAGCCGCGCCGGGAAACGCGCATGATTTCCTGGGTGAACAGGGCGGGCAGGCCGCCGGCATGGCTGGAAAATAGCGCCTCTCCTCCTCCGGCCGCGGCCAATTCCCGGAGAAAGCCGGCGTCCGAATCGCCGACCGTGCCCATGGCGATGACCGACAGCCCAACGCCCTCCCGTCCGATCCGTTCGGCCAATTCAAGGCAGCCGTCCTGTTCCTCGGCGTCGGCGGCGTCGGCGAAGAGGATGATATGGCGGTTGGACAGGGATGACTTGCGGATTTCACCGGCCGCCGCCTCGAGAGCCGTCCGGCAGTAGATGCCGCCGCCCATGGATTGTATGCCCCGGATCAACCGGGCCAGATCGTCGGCGGCGTCGGCTTGGCTGAGCGGCACAATCACGTGCGGCTGCGAATCGACCGCAATCACCGCCGCCTGATCCCGGGGGGAAAGGAGGCGGATGGATTCGGCCGCGCCCAAGTTGGCGATATCCATCTTGGTCCTGCCGTTTCCCGCGTCCGCGGCCATGGAGCCGGAACGGTCGAGGGCGATGGCGACAGCCGTCGTTCCCCGGCGCCTTTCATTCCGGAGTTCCAGTTCCACCGGCAGGAGCGGATCCAGGGGCGAGCGGTGGTAGCCGCCCGTGCCAAAGCTGTCGGAGCCGCCGGTGATCAGGAGGGACGCCAGCCCGGCGTCCACCGCGGCGGCCAGGGCCTGGGCGCCGCCCCCGGGGAAATCGATCAGCCGGCAATTTTCCAGGATGACCAACCGATACGATTCAAGGAGTGCCGGCGAATCGGGAAACCTTTCCGGCGGGAACGAATCGAAGGGAATGGCGGCAGCCGCCAGGGAATTGGCCAGGAGGCCGGGCGTTTCAACGGAGGAAACCACCAGCGCCTTCTCTCCCCCCCGTACCCTCAATAGCGCCTCGGAACAATTGTTCTGCGGGACGGCGTCGCCGGAAAGCATCACCTCCAGGCGGTATTGCAGAATGCCGTCTTCTTCAGCAGCGTCGCGGGCGAAGAAATGATTGGGGCCGGGCCGGAGCGCCGCCCGGCCCCGGGCGATGACCAGGCCGTTCCGGGACAGGATATAGTCGGCCTCGACAGGCGCGTTGGCGTGGATGGCGTACCGCACGAACCAGGCCGATCGGACCTCCGCTTCGCCGGGCAGGACAA
>JAITKH010000169.1 GCA_031278535.1 Planctomycetota bacterium
ATCGGCGAATACATGCGCGAGCGGGGAACGCTCGCCAAGCCCATGCAACTCTACCAGGAGTACCTGGCGGCGGAAAAGGAACTAGCCGACAATCGCGAGATAGCTGAGGACAGCGGCCAGGATCGCGATCTCCGGGAACTGGCCCGGGGAGAAATCCCGTCCCTGCAGGCGAAGATCGAAGCGCTGGAAACCGGGATCGCGGACATGCTGCTTGGCAAGAACTCGGACAGCCATAGGAACGCCATTCTGGAAATACGGGCCGGCACCGGTGGCGAAGAGGCCGCCCTGTTCGCCGGCGTTCTATATCGAATGTATCGGAACTATGCCGATTCGCGCGGCTGGAAATTCGAACCCATGTCCATGTCCGAGTCGGAGCGGGGCGGATTCAAGGAAGTCATCGTTTCGATTGAGGGCGAGAACGCATTCCGGGATCTCCGCATGGAAGGCGGCGGCCACCGGGTGCAACGCGTGCCCGAAACCGAAGCCCAGGGACGCATCCACACCTCGGCGGCAACGGTGGCCATCATGCCCGAGGCGGAGGAATACGAGGTGGAAATACGGCCGGAGGACTTGCAAATCACCATCCAAAGCTCTGGAGGCCCGGGCGGCCAATCGGTCAACACCACCCAATCCTCTGTCCGGATTATCCACATTCCCACCGGAATCACCGTGTTCATGCAGGAAGAGAAGAGCCAGCATAAGAACAAGGCTAAGGGCATGCGCGTTCTCCGTTCCCGCCTGTATGAATTGAAAAAGGCGGAGGCGGATTCCAAACGCGCCGCCGAACGGCGGGGCCAGACCGGTTCGGGAGACCGATCGGAACGGGTGCGTACCTATAACTATCCGCAGGATCGCTGCACCGATCATCGCCTGGGCAGGAATTTCCCCTTGGGAAACATTATCAACGGCAGACTGGATACTCTGATAACGGAGTTGATGGAATACGCCAGGCAAGCCGATTTGGAAGAATGACATGACCAGCCGCAATCCTTCCCCCTTCATCCAGCCATCGCGAATCAAATGCGTGCCGGCGCTCTGGAGCGAAACCGGAACATGACGACGGGCGACAGAACCTGGAAACCACTCGAACTGGTCAAGGTCACGGCTGAATACCTGGTTTCAAAACAGGTGCCGAATCCGAGGCTTGACGCCGAACTCCTGATGGTTGCAACCCTTGGGTTGAAAGACAGATGCAATCTCTATGCCGGCTTCGAAAGGGAAATTTCCGGAAAGGAACTGGCCGGATACAGGGAATTGGTAAGAAGACGCGCCGCACGCGAACCGGTGAGCCGCATTCTCGGACGCCGCGAATTCATGGGCATCAATTTTCAGGTGACCCCGGATGTATTCTCTCCGCGACCGGAGACAGAACTCCTGGTCGAGACCGCGCTTGATGTCGTGCGGCCGGGACGGGAAAAATCCATGATGACGCCGGGGAAAACCTGTATGGCCGGGAACCCCGGCGGGGACGGGAATCTGCCGGAGGAGTTGATTCGGGCCCTCGACATGTATGGCGCAGACGCGGACGAGACCGACCTCCGGGAGTTCGAACTGCCGCAACCGATTGGGGAGACGCCCCTTCGTCATCCTCCGAATCCGCCGGAGAGACGGGGAAAAGCGTCGGTTCCCGGATACGAAGGGCCTATCCTGGATTTGGGCACTGGCAGCGGCTGCGTAGCGGTTGCCCTGGCCGCATTGCTCCCGGCCGCCAGAGTTATTGCGGTGGATGCTTCGGCCAAGGCCTTGGGCGTAGCCGGCCGGAACGCGGCGGAGGCCGGGGTGGCGGATCGGGTTGAATTCCGTCAAGGGGACTGGTTCGGCGGTTGCCGATCGGGGGAGACATTCGCTTTGATTCTTTCCAACCCTCCCTATCTGGTTGACGGGGATCCGGATATCTGGCCAGAGGTCAGCAGATACGATCCTCCGGCCGCTCTTTACGCCGGAGGCGGCGGACTGGATTGTTTCCGGCGTATCATACCGCCCTCGCTCCAATGGTTGGCGCCTGGAGGACGGATATTCCTCGAAGTCGGCGCGGGGCAGGCGGCGGCGGTGACAGGATTCTTGCGGAACGCCGGTTATATCGAGTCGGCGGTTGTCCGCGACTATGGCGGGATGGAGCGGGTAGTGACGGGAATGGCGCCAGCGGCCGGCTGAAACATCGCGGAAGGATATTGGCGCCGGCGTTTTTTCGCTCCGCCGGAAGGATCAGCGCTTTTTCTGAGGCAATACGCAGAACATTGTTATATAATACAGGAAAGGTGTACATGGATAATTTGTCGTCTGGCCGGATGACGGAGGAAACGCCGATCATCGGATCCAGACTTATGGAGGATACGGATGAATCCTTTCGAAAATAACCAGGGAGTGAACAAGATTGTCGGCATTGACGTCCCCGGCCGGCCGAAGACGGTACTCCTCTGTCTCGTCAAGCCCGGCGATAACGGCGAGGAGTATTTCGTACTGGCCGAACGCGAAGGACAGAGCAACCTCAGGTGGCGTTCCCTGGTCAAGGACAATGCGATCAAGCGCCTCAAGGACGAATACCGTGATCGCATCGTCGAATCGCAGGATGTGGACGAATTTGATGTAGAGTCCATCTTTCTCTGTACCGCTGAAGTATCGAAGGCCTGACGGCCCGGATTGAGGCCATCGACAGGGGCGCCGATCTCGCAAGTCGGCTTTGGCGTATTGGCACGTAGGCGGCATGTTTGAATCCATAACCGAAAAACTGGGGCAGGTATTCCGCACCGTTCTCGGAAAGGCAAAGCTTTCCGGGGAGAACGTGGCCGACGCAGCTCGCGAGGTGCGGGCAGCCTTCATTGACGCCGACGTGAATCTCGCGGTGGCCGAGGCTTTTGTAGGGCGGGTGTCCAAAAACGCGCTCGGTATGGAGGTGGTGCCCGGGGTGGATCCGGGCCAGTTGTTCGTTAAGGTGGTGTATGACGAACTGGTGGCTCTTCTCGGGGGCGATTCCGCCGGAATCACCTGGGCGACGGAGCGTCCGACCGTGATCATGCTCTGCGGCCTCCAAGGTTCTGGGAAAACCACTACCGCCGGCAAGCTCGCCCGCAAGTGGAAGGCGGAGGGACGTTCACCGATCCTCGTCGCGGCCGATGTACAGAGGCCGGCCGCCATCGCCCAATTGCAAACTCTGGGCGCACAGATCGGTATTCCCGTCATCGCCCGGGCGGATCAGGACCCGGTGTCCATCTGCCGCGACGCGGTCGCCGCCGCCGGATTGCACGGGGCGGACACGCTGATTCTCGACACGGCCGGGCGTCTCCATGTGGACGCCGCCTTGATGGACGAGCTGGAAGCGATCAACCGTTCCGCCGCTCCGACGGAAATTCTTTTTGTCTGCGACGCCATGATAGGCCAGAGTGCGGTGGAAACGGCGGCGGAATTCAAGCGTCGCCTTCCTCTCACCGGTGCGGTGATGACCAAGATGGACTCGGACGCCAGGGGGGGTGGCGCCCTGTCCCTCCGGGAAGCCGCGGGGGTGCCCATCAAGTTCATCGCCTCGGGAGAAAAGCTGGACGCCTTGGAGGAATTCCATCCCGATCGGATGGCCTCCCGGATTCTCGGCATGGGCGACGTGATCAGCCTGGTGGAAAAGGCCCAGGCGGTTATTGACGAGAAAGAAGCCCAGGCCATCCAGGCCAAGTTCATGGAAAATCGGCTCGATTTGAACGATTTCCTAGGGCAATTGGCCCAACTCCGGAAGATGGGATCGTTTCGGGATCTCCTTCGTCTCCTTCCCGGCATGGGAACCGCCTTCAAGGACGCCGATCTTGACGAGAGCAAGTTCGGGCATTTCGAGTCCATCATCCAATCCATGACCATGGAGGAACGCCGGACGCCGGAAATCATCGACGGGCGCCGGCGGGAACGAATTGCCAGAGGTTCGGGGCACACC
>JAITKH010000184.1 GCA_031278535.1 Planctomycetota bacterium
ATAGTACCGGCATTGCCCAATGTCTGGCGGTCAATATCAATGCGTATGCCGGCAATGCCGGATCCTTGAATTCTATCGGCATAATTGGTCGGAATGATCTGGCTGCCGTCGCCGTAAAAAACATTGCCGGCGATTTTGTTGATGTTATGGACGGCATCTATTGAAACTTCTCCGGATATGCTTTTTTTTGAAAAAACGCCGAAACTGGTGCCAAACCAGCCCGCTCCGTTAAGACTGCCGCCGCGGATGAAAACCTTCACATTATCAAACAAGTTGCCAATAACATTATCAATAGTGAAGTTCATCCCGGCAGTGCCGGGAACTGTATTGTCTCCATTTGCGTTGCCTGCCCGCAAAGTGAACAGCGCCGGCACCATTGAATTGCCGTCAGCTACGGTCATCTTGATGCCGTTGCCGTCAAACCAGTTGCCTTCGACGCGCTTGATTGTTTGCACAACCGAATTGGTATCGTTAATGGGATTGGCCGGCCCGATCATGGAATGCGTGGAAGTTATCCCGCTATTAGTCTCACCGGAAAAATCATATCCATTGAAATGTATGTTCGTTATGGCGAGGTTGTCGGGAAAGTCGGTGGAATTGCCTGTCTGGTTCCATCTGAATAGATTCTGAACTCCCAGTGGGGGCACCGCACTCATGGATATTGGAGCGTTTCTTCCGATGGCGGTGAGCGTCGCGCCGCCAATGGTCGAGAGCGTTGTCGTAAGAGCGTTTGTGATATCGCTGCTGATTAAAGTTGTGATATCGTTTGTAATCCTGTCTATGGTTATTATAGCATAGTTAGCGGAGACAGTCGGATCGTACAGATCGGCGGACGCGGCATTCAGCGCCTGGAGATAGAAAGACGTGTTGTTGCCGAGATCGCCGGCCTTGGCGGTCAAATCGGCAATTGACGCCAGGTTGAAGAGGGTTCCGCTCCTGTTGCCGGAAATCGTCAGGTTGTCTTGTGTGATATGCTCCGGATCAGCGAGGACGACATTGTTGCCTGATCCACTGAACGTTATCGTGGCGCCGTCGCCGGCATTTCCAACCACATGTGGGAAAGACCCGTCTGCCGTACCTGTGCCGGTGGTCACCTCTCCGGCCATCCCCGCGCCGGATATGCCGCCCGCGAGGATCAGGATCAAGCCCGCCAGTCGAAAAATCCAGAAAGACCGCCCCTGGACATTGCGCCGCGCCATATCGTTCATGCGATTCCTTTCACGCTATGTCACGCTCCGTCCCCATACGCACTTTCCTCGCGCATCCCGCCTTTCGAAGGCGACTCTCAAACAACCGTACCCGCCATGCACCGCAATGCCCTGTCCCCTTTCGGGACAAAATAAAATACATTGGAAACGTCGCGACGGGCTTTTGAAGGAAATCGAACCGGTTGCCGCTCAAATTCCTTGCAGATTGTAAGGCGTTGCATTTCAATGTCTTGTTTTCCGCCGGGCCAAACCCGTCAAGACAGTGTCCCGTAGCCGCGATGCAAAGCCTGGAAAGTCCGCCGCCAAGGCGGAAGTATAAATTTTCATTTCTTCTTTGTCAACAAATAAGTTCCGATAATAGCGGCGATTTTTTCCCCTTCCTTTGTCTAACATGGAACATCGTGGCGCATCCTGGGGAAGATGCCCTGGAGAATCGTGCGAAAAGCAAAGGCCGCCGTCTTCGGCCGTTCCCTGAAAATCGCGCAGACGGAAAGGTTGGGCTGAATGCGCTGTTCGGTTGAAAGTGTTGCATGGCTGGGAGTGGAGTTGTTTTGGCCGGGAAGCGCGGTTTTCGAGGATTTTCTTTCAATCCCGGATTCGGCAATTAACCTCCGAACCCCCGAAGCCTTGGAGCCAGGAGCCGAGGGAGGAAATCGCCATAAATCGCCTTCTTCCGAATAACATAATTAATTGAAAAATATTGACTTAAGAATTTCTGTCAATCCGTCTATTGGCAAGGCAATTCCCTGCCGTTATTTCTCCGGATTCGCCGTCAACCACAACGGTTTGAGCACGGCTCATTTTCATGCGCCGCCTTCGGACCATAAAAGCGCAATAAGCTGAGCGGTTCGCCGTTGTCGGCGGAAACGATGGAAACGGCCCCCCTCGCGGCCGGGAAAAACACCTGATCGTTTGCGGCAAGCGGCATTTTTCCGCCCGCGTGTTCCACCATTCCATTCCCTCCTTCGACATAGAGACCGAAGAATTGATCCTCGGGGGGAAGGTCCAGGCGGCCGATCAAGAGCGCCCGATCCATGCGAAAGCACGGCGTGACATCATAATCGACAAGGCTTTCGATCAGATAATCCGGCGTTTTGGCCAAAGTTTTCCGTTCCAGGCGCCAGGCGGAGGCGGTTTCGGCCTCCGACCGCCCCTCATAAAGGAAGCAGTCGAACATATTCTCGATGCCGATCCCCAGATGGCAGGATTCTTCCGGAATCTCCAGGCCGGAATCCATCCGCCTTTCCAGGCTGAAAGTGAAATCGGTCGGCTCCTGGATCTCGACGAGGAGGCAACCCGGTCCGATGGCGTGGGGAACGCCGCCATGCACAATAAACGTATCCCCGGGCGCCGGCTTGAACCTGTGCATCATGCCGAGCAGGGCCGGTTTGTCCTGGCGGAGAAACGCGTCGCGCCAGGTTTCGCGGGTCACGCCCTTCCGAAAACCCAGGTAAATGCGGGGATCGATGCCGGCCTGATTCCTGAGGCCCAGAATATGCCAGCATTCGGTCTTGCCAAAACGGGAATTGAAAAATTTTCTTGCCCCGTCCGTATTGGGATGTCCCTGAACAACCAGTCTCTCCAGGGAATCGATAAGCTTGACCAGAATCCCGGGCGTATCCCCGTATTCGGCTGCGTGGGCCTTTCCCAACATCTTTTCAGGATGCGCGGCGATCAGTTCCCTCAAACTGACCTTCCTGTCGCTTCCGGAAAGATGGCAAATGCCTTCCTCGATTTGCGATCGCCCCGGATTCCTGGCCCGGGTTGTCGAAAGCATCCATTCCTCCGGAAAGGAGCCGTCGGGGGCGTCGGCCCTGCCGTGCAGCAAGTCCAGAAGGCTCCCGCCAAGATAGGAGCGCCAAACCCGCTCTCCGTCGCATTGCAATGGTTGCCTGAAAGGCTCCATCGCCTCCCCTTTCATGAAAACGAAATGCGCGCCGCCATCATTCTATCGGAAAAGGCGCGAAACAACAATCCGGCATCCATTGAAAGGGGACGGCGTTCCCCGGGACGGCGGGGAGGAAATCCTCTCATGAACGGGGGGAGTGCTCAAGGATACGTTTTTGACGGCGCCCATGCCCGATTCGGGAGCAGGTCGCCTTCCACATCGGCAATGATGCCGAGGGAAATGTCGTGCCGGCCGCCTTCGTATTCGGTTTCCAGCCAGGTCTCGCAAATGTCAATCGCGAGATTGTCGCCGGTTATCTTCCCTCCCAGGCAAAGTACATTGCTGTCGTTATGCTTCCTCGCCATCCTGGCCATATGGCTG
>JAITKH010000185.1 GCA_031278535.1 Planctomycetota bacterium
GTCGGCGAAAGGATCCATTCCGGTGATGGTCCGTCTGGCCGGGCAGAGTATCCATCCCACGACGAGGCGGATGCAGGTGATGAAGGCGGGCTTGGTGAAAACCGGTTCAAGTACGCTCATGAATCCAATGATCTGTGGAAGTTCTGGCATGGCGATTTCCTTTTACAAGGCGTCTGTTCAACACCAAGTAAAGGAATCGCCATGCCTCTTTTCAACCTATGCCGGAAATTACAACCACAAAATTTCCAAAAGTCAACACGTACAGGCCGTTTAATTTTTCCTTGTGGGGCTTACCGCTTGTCAATTCATAAGGACTACGCGACGAGGTTTGATGTGCGCGACAACCCTGAACAGTACAGGAGGGCGGGCGATTCGTCTCCGGTGTGGCGTCTCCTTCTTTCGAGCTACCCCCTCCAGGCATAGGCGCCGCACCGGAGGCGGGGGATGGTGGCTGGTTGTTCCTTGAACTCGCTATTATTTTGTATTGGCAATCCGGGCCACCTCATCTTGCGGGCGTGGCGTTTTCCATTCTTGTGACGATAACAAGGCCGAATAAGCACAACCGCCGCATTGTGTCCGCCGTTTTCACCCTGGATCCCCCCAAGGCCTTTGCTGCACGGACTTGTAAAATCCCTTCGTCGATGGGCGAGGACTTGTATGGGTCGGGAGCACAAATTTCGCCCCTCCCCAAAAAACCTTTGCCGGGGAACTCGGGACAGTGAGGGAAGAATGGACATTGTCCGGGAAGAATACCGAACGCCTTGCCGGGACGAGGAAAACCCTGGACATGCTTGCGGGAACGGACTATACTCCCCGCATTCGTTGAAAGTCTGGCCGCGCCCGATGCGAAAAGGCGGATTGCCGTCGAAAAGCGGGAAGACGTCCGTCTTCCCGGCGGGGATTGTCCGATCAGCGGGGATTTTACAAAACCGAGGAGGACGGGACATGTTCAGGAAACATGCGTTGTTGGCGATTGCAGCCCTGGCTGGCGCCCTTTCGCTTGCCGGGAGCCCGGCGCGGATCGGCGCGGGGGAAACGCTGTCCGGCCTTGCCACTCCCGGACGGCTGGTGGTGGGCCTAGACGATACCTTCGCCCCCATGGGATTCCGGGATCCGGCCAATAATCTGGTCGGTTTCGACATCGACCTTGCCAAGGCGGTCGGGGAGGAGATGGGGCTGGAAATCGTCTTCCAGCCAATCGATTGGGGCGCCAAGGAAATGGAACTGGCGGCCAAAAACATCGACTGCATCTGGAACGGCATGTCCAGGACCCCGGAACGCGAGGCGAACATGACCCTGTCGCGGGACTATCTCAACAACCGCCTCGTGGTCATGACCAATCCCGGCGTGGAAATAACCGATCTGAAACAGCTCGCCTCCGTTCCCTACGGCACCCAGGCGGCCTCGTCCAGCCTGGAAATGATCCGGAAAAGCCCGGCATTCCCGGTGATCCGGGAGAATCTCCACGAATATCCCACATACGACGAGTGCATCCTCGACATGCGCGCCGGCCGCATCCAGGCCATGGTCGTGGACGAGGTACTCGGGCAGTACAAGAACAACAATCTTGGCGCCGCCTTCAAGACGGCTCCCGTCGATTTCGGCAACGACTATTACGTCATTGGCTTCCGCCGCGGCGCTCCCGACAACTCGGCGAACGAGCAGCTGTGCCGGGCGGTGGAGAAGGCCCTTCGGGCGCTTCGCGCCAGCGGCAAGGGGGCGGAAATCAGTAGGAAGTGGTTCGGCGAGAACCTGCTGCTGGAAATGAAATAGCGGGCGCCGCGACAGCGCCCGGCCGCGGCCGGACGGGCGCCCCTCCCTTTTTCCCGATCCTTGAAAAGGGCGTCCTCACGTGAACCTGTCGCGGGAGTATGTCTTCGTTCTCTGGCCGGCCCTGGCGCAGGGGGCGGGGCAAACCCTGCTCATTTTCCTTCTCACCCTGATCCTGTCCCTGCCCCTGGGACTGCCGGTCGCCCTCGGCAGCATCTCGCGGTTGTGGCCGCCGCGCATGTTCTGCCGTGTCTATGTATGGCTGTTCAGGGGGACGCCCCTGATGCTGCAACTCTTTTTTTTCTATTACGGGCTGGGAATCATGGCCGGACAATACGATCTGCCGTTCCTGCGGCTTGATCGCTTTCCCGCCGTTATTGTGACTTTCGCCCTGAATTACGCCGCCTATTTCGCCGAAATCTACCGGGCCGGCATCCAGTCCATCGATCGCGGGCAGTACGAGGCGGCGAAAACCCTCGGCTTCACCCGCACCCAGACCATGTTCGCCATCATTATCCCCCAAACGCTGCGCCGCATCATTCCGCCGGTATGCAACGAAACCATAACCCTTGTCAAGGACACCGCCCTGGCCACGGTCATCGGCGTGGCCGAGCTCCTCAAGGCGGCCCGGGACGCTTCGAATCGCGACACCAACACCACGCCCTATTTCCTCGCCGCCGCCGGCTACCTGGCGATCACCTTTGTCCTTACCCTGGTTTACCAAAAGCTGGAAAAGCGTTTCGGGCGGCACGAGCGGGAGGCGATATGACCGATCACATTGTCGAATTGGATCGCGTCTGCAAACGGTACGGCGAGGTGGAGGCCCTGCGCGACGCCACCCTGCGGGTGAGACGGGGCGAACACGTGGCGATCATCGGCTCGTCCGGATCGGGAAAATCGACGCTGCTGCGCTGCATCAACCATCTTGAGTCGATTGACGGCGGAAGCGTCCGCAACAACGGCGTGATCCTCGCCGAAACGGTCGGCGGCCGGGTGCGGTACCGGCGGGAGGCGGACATCCGCCGGCTGATCATGCAGACGGCCATGGTCTTCCAGCATTTCAACCTCTTCGGCCACCTGACCTGCCTGGAAAACGTCACCATCGCCCCAATCCGGATAAAGCGGGAGAATCCCGCCGAAGCCCGCGACAGGGCCATGGACCTTCTCCGGCTGGTCGGCCTCTCCGGCAAGGCCAACGCCTATCCCGCGGAGCTTTCCGGCGGCCAGAAGCAGCGTGTCGCCATTGCCCGGGCCCTGGCCATCCGGCCGTCGATACTGCTGTTCGACGAACCGACCTCGGCGCTTGATCCGGAGATTACCGGCGAGGTTCTCAAGGTGATTCGGCAATTGGCTGCCCAAGGATATTCCATGGTGCTGGTGACGCACGAGATGGGATTCGCCCGCGAAGTGGCGGATCGCGTCGTGTTCATGGACAACGGCGGGATTGTCGAAGAGGGGATCCCCGCCAATATTTTCGGCCACCCGGAAAGCGAACGGCTGCGGCTGTTCCTCCAGGCGGTGCTGTGAATTTGCGCTGGTGGTCTGAAAACCGAACCTGTGGATGCCGAAGTCCGTTTGCTCCGGAATCGCCCTCCGGATCCGAAGGGGCAAGAAATCCGCGGAGGCGGAAACCGGGTGAACCGGGGGCAATTCCCGCACGGCATCAATCTTTGATAGAGGCTTTGCGAGACACCAGGCGGACGGCGCGGGGCCCGGTCAGTCCTCGGGCGGCGGCAACTCCCGGTCGATTTCGGCAAGGCGGTAGCCGAAGCCAATCCTGCCGACGCTGTCCAGACGAACCCGGCCGTTCCGGCGGATATACATGCCCGGATGGATTTTGGCCTCGGGAGCCGAGGCCGCCGGGTAGAACTGCATGGCGTTTGTCTCCACCCCCATGATGGTGCCGACGTGGGCGGCGAGCAGGAGGTGCGGGATTTGCGCCAGCATCGGATTCGTCAGGTCCTGCACCATCAGGGTCATGCCGTGCGCCTTGGCCCAACAGGCCGAAAGCAGGGCGCCGGTCTGGGTCTTGCAGGTTTTGAGCGCCACCCCCGTCCAGCCAAGCGTCCGCCCCAGCGCCACGAGTCGCCAATCGTGGGCGCTCTCGTCCATGAACAGGGGTTTCCTGGCGCTTACCGAATGGACGTCGATGCGGTGTTCCGGCAATTCGTAGGGGAAGGGCTGCTCGACATAGAGGATCATGCCGTATAGCCGGGGATGTTCCCGCATCAGATCGTCTAAAATTCCGTTGACATAGGCCGGTTCCTGAACCGTGCAGTTGAAGTCGGCGGAAAGCCAGTCGCAGCCGCCGGCCAGGGCGAGGCCGCCCACTTCGATCAGGCGGGCATAGTCCCAGGCCGCATCGTTTCCGGTCAACTTCACCTTGAGGCATTGTAAGCCGTCCCGGTCTATCCAGTCGGGAAGGACGACCGGGTAGCCGTCGTCCGGCTCGCTGCCAGTCAGGCCCTCGCGGGCGAGTATGTCCTTCCCTCCCACCAGATGCCAGGCCGGGAGTTCAGCGGGAGCGGGACGGAGCAGGTAGTCGTCCGGATATTTTCCGGAAAACATTTCGGCATGTTCCGGCCCGTAAAACCAAGACAGATCGCGGTTCATGAATTCGGCCGTGTAGGTGTCGTACACGAACTTCCCGTTCAGGATCGCGAAGGCGTCGTGAATGGCGATGTCGAAAGGGGAGAACGCAACCAGGGCGGCGAGCCAGGGCATGGGTTCCCTGCCCTGCCGCTCCGTCCGGTTGAATTCATCGAGAAGCGCCGGCAATTCCCGGTCCATGAAGACGCGGCCGATTTCCATGGGATGGCCGGCATAGTCGAAGCCGGCGACTTTTTTTGACACTCGGCGGGCGAATTCCCGGAGTGCCCCGTCCCGTTCGGCATAGGTGAGCGGCGACGGCCAAACCCAGGCGGCGGAGAGAGGCGTCTCGCCCCAGCCGTCCGCCCGCCTCCCACCCGTTCCCGCCATTGTCACGCAGGCGCGTGCGCAGGTGACATGGGTTGTGACTTCCGCTCCGAATTTGAGCGGAATCCGGGTGGCCACGGGAATGAATCTGAGGGCGCTTTCCGCCACCCTCGCGTCGATATGTTTCGGCATGGCGACAGAATACCAGGCGGCGGCCGGCCTGTCAAGGGGGCGAGACGGGATCGCGGATCATTCAATTCTTTTGAAGAGACACTCGGAGACTGCATCCCGGTGCCGGGCAAAACGTTCAATGCCGGCAACCCGCGGTTGTATGGCACTGGCACAAAGAAATCGCGCCTCGGCATTCCGCAAGGCCGCCGCTATCTCGGCGATGCCTCTGTACCGCACCCGGCATTCGCCTTCGCGCAAATCCGCGTTTTTGACCCGGAGCAGACGGTTTTCCCCAGCCAATGTCCCGGGGACAACTCCTGGAGACGCCTGGCATCCGCCTGTGCCGGAGAAAGAGCCGCATTTTACGAATTCCCTCCCCGACAATTTTAAGAAA
The DNA here is from genome assembly GCA_031278535.1 of Planctomycetota bacterium. Classification (GTDB taxonomy): domain Bacteria; phylum Planctomycetota; class SZUA-567; order SZUA-567; family SZUA-567; genus JAJBSZ01. The sequence goes on from JAITKH010000185.1 coordinate 5,252, forward strand.
AACCGTCGGGGAGGGATACCGAACCTGGATCCGCCCGGTCAGCGGCTGAACATCTTCGCGACGATCTCCTCCGGGAGATGGGTATTGCAAGAATAGCTGTCAGGAAAGTCCGGGCGGTAATAGTCCTTCATATTGTCCTTGGTGATGGTGGGGATGGGAAGAATGGTGGTCTTTTCCACTTTTTTCCCCCTGAGAATATCGATGCCGAGTTCCATGGCGGCCGCACTCATCCATGTGGGGCAACTGAGGGAGATGGAGTCGAAGGAGGGATTCTTGGCCTTGGCTTCGGTCCAGGCCCGGAAGAATCCGTTGTTGTCCTCACCGGTTATGGGAGGAGGACTCAGGCCATGCTCCAGGTAGGCGTCGATAATCGCTTCGGACATGGCGCCGCCCTGCGACCAGATGCCGTCAATGGCGGGATAGGCTGCGAACAGCGATTCAATGGCGCGCTTGGAAGTGGCATAGTCCCAGCCCCCGAATACGGTCTGAACAATCTCAATGCCGGGATATTGCTTGAACACCGACTCGGCGCCCCCGAATCGGCCGGCGCTCACCGAGGTGCCGGATATGCCGTTGAAGACGATAATCTTGCCTTTTCCCCCTATGGTTTTGACCAGCCATTCGGCCCCTACGCGTCCGAATTCATGCTGATCAATGGTAAGATGGTGGGCTTGGGGGCTGTCCGTGGTATTGTCGAAGTCCACCACCGCGATGCCGGCGGCAGCCGCCTTGTTGACCACCGGCACCAGGGCGCGGGGAGAACCGGCGTTGATCACCAGGATGTCCACTCCCCGGGACATCAAATCCTCAATATCGGCGATCTGTTTGGAAACGTCGCCGTCAGCCTGGGTGATAAAGTATTCCTTGACGTCAGGATTTTTCCCGGCGGCATACTTCAATTCTTCATTGGACTGGACGCGCCAAGCCACCCCGAGCGTGAATTCACTGAAGCCGACGGTATATGGACCGGGTTTTTCAGCCGCAAAGACGGCTGCGGCCGCCGTTAAGGCGCACAAAGACAGCTCCGACAGTTTCTTCAACATGATCCTTCCTTTCTTTTCAATGCCAAACAAACCAGCATCTCCGAAACCGGGGCAAAAGGCGGAACATGTCGGTTTGCAACGGCCATGAGAAACCAAGCGGGCGCCTGAAAGGGTCTTTCCCTTTCGATTCCTCCGGGCATTGGCACGTAACGCGAGGGGGAAAATCGCTTGTCGCGAAAGATATCCGCCTCAGTCTACCGGCGCCGTTGGGAAAATCAAAGAAAATTTCGCGGCGATGCGATGAAAAACGAGGACCGTGCACGAAACGGTCCGGCAGACGTTAAAAAACGCCGGACGCGGATGGATTGGACGCGTCAGATGCAACGCTTGGCGGACGAGGGCTTTCCCGACGCCGACAAGGTGGTGTTGGTGAATGACGACATTGACTATGCGCTAGTGTTCCGTACAGTCTCAATCTTTGCTTGAGACTGTACGGGGAGCGCCCCCGGTTCATCCGGTTTCCGCCTACGGGGAAGTGAATTCCCCTTCGGCATCAGAGGTCAATCCCGGAA
>JAITKH010000195.1 GCA_031278535.1 Planctomycetota bacterium
TCCGCCGTGAACATCGTGGAGCCGGGCCGTTTCGCGGATTTGGTGGCGGCCAACCTGAATCTCAGCATGGAGGAGCGCTGCTCCATCCTGGATGCCGCCAGCATCTCGACGCGGCTCGAGAGGATATCCCTCCTCCTCGAGCGCGAAATGCAAATTGTCGAGCTCGGCGCCAAGATTCACGAAGACGTGAAGCAGAAAATCAATCAGGGACAACGCGAATTTTTCCTGCGCGAACAGCTTCGGGCCATCCGGAAGGAACTGGGCGAAGGCGGCGACGACCGCCCGGAAACGGCCGAACTGGAAAAGGCGATCGAATTGGCCGGCCTGCCCGAAGAAGCTCTGAAGGAAGCCAGGCGGGAGCTGTCCCGCCTCGAGCGCATGCAGCCAGGTTCGGCGGAATACACCGTTTCCCGCACCTATCTCGACTGGATGGCGGCCCTGCCCTGGAACATCCTCACCCAGGATCGCCTCGACATGGACAAGGCAAAAAAGATTCTCGACGCCGATCATTACGATTTGGACAAGGTCAAGGAACGCATCGTCGAATATCTGGCGGTGCGAAAGATCAATCCCGCCGGCCACAGCCCCATACTCTGCTTCGTCGGTCCTCCGGGCGTCGGCAAGACTTCACTCGGGCGCTCCATAGCCAAGGCCATGGGCCGCAAGTTCGAGCGGGTGAGTTTGGGGGGCATGCGGGACGAGGCGGAAATCCGCGGCCATCGCCGCACCTATGTCGGCGCCCTGCCCGGCCGGATACTCCAGGGGATGCGCCGGGCCGGATCCCGCAACCCGGTGTTCATGCTGGACGAAGTGGACAAGCTGGTTTCCGATATGCACGGAGATCCGTCGTCGGCCTTGCTGGAGGTTCTCGACCCCGAACAGAATTCGGCCTTCCGGGATCATTATCTCGACGTCTCCTTCGACCTTTCAAAGGTAGCCTTTATCGCCACCGCCAACACGCTTGATCCGATTCCTCCGGCGCTGCTTGATCGCATGGAGGTTCTCCGCCTTTCCGGCTACTCTTCCGAGGAAAAACTTCTTATCGCGCGCCGCCATATCCTCCCCAAGGTTCTGGCCGGACACGGGTTGTCCAACCAGAAGGCGGCATTCGACCGGTCGGCGCTGAATGCAGTGATCAATTCCTACACCCGGGAGGCGGGACTGCGGAACCTCGAACGCGAACTTTCCGCCATCGTCCGCAAGCTGGCGGTAAAATTGTCCAGGGGCAAGCGCGGCCCCTTCAAGGTGTCGGCCAGGGATGTCAGAACCTACCTCGGCCCGCCGGCCTTCTTCACCACTCCTCCGGCCCGGGCGGAGTCCCCGGGCGTTGCCCTGGGATTGGCCTGGACAGCCGCCGGCGGCGATGTCCTCTACATCGAGGCGACCGCCATGCCGGGCAAGAAGGGACTGCTCCTGACCGGCCGTCTTGGCGATGTCATCAAGGAAAGCGCCCAGGCCGCCCTGTCCTGGGTTCGCTCCCACGAAACGAAATTCGGGGTGAAAAAAGAGGATTTTTTCGAGAATCGCGACATCCATATCCACTTTCCAGAGGGCGCCACGCCCAAGGACGGCCCTTCGGCAGGCATCACCCTCGTGGCAGCCCTGATCAGCCTTGTCACCGGCAAGCCGCTTCGGCCGCGCCTGGCCATGACGGGAGAAATCACCCTTAGGGGCAAAACGCTTCCGGTGGGCGGCATCAAGGAGAAGGTGCTGGCGGCGCGGCGCGTGGGCATACGGGACATCATCATCCCGTCCGGAAATGTGAACGATCTGGAAGACCTCCAGCCCGAGGTACGCCGCGACATGACCTTCCATCCCGTCGGCAATATCGAGGAAATGATCCCCGTGGCCTTTCCCGGGCTAATCAAAACGCTTCCCTCCGCGGCGGCAAAATTGGTCAAGCCGATACGATTCCCCCGCAAAAAAAATCAGAAGGCGCGCAAAAAGGAGGGCGCGATCGCGAAAAAGATCACCGCCTGCGGCAAAACCATCCGCGGCATGCATGGAACAACAGGAGAAACCGTTTGGAAATGAACCAAGCCAATGGCGGCGCCACGCCGGCCGCCGCATCCGGGCAGGACAGAGGATGCAAATTTTCTCCCGGCTATGGAGGAGTTTTTATCCGATCCTGTCTTGTCGCCGGGTGCGCGACCATCATGGCCCCGTTTTTCCTTTTCGCCTGCCTTGTCGTTTTTGCCTGGTTCCTGACCGGTTCCGGCGACGGCGGCCAGGCGTCGATATTGGACAGGGCATATTCCCATGGCGGCGGCGCTTCGCGCCAAGTTACCCTTCGGGAGGGGAAGGAGGGGGCGGGCGTTGTCGCCGTGGTCAGGATTCACGGGGAAATCGACGGCGACGGTTCGTCCCTTGACGGCGACGGTATTCTTGCCGACGTGTCGGAGCAATTCCGCGCCGTCGCCGCCGACGACGACATCAAGGTGGTGCTGCTGCAAATCGACTCTCCGGGCGGGGGATTGGCCGCGAGCGATCAGTTGCATCAAGGGGTCGAGAAACTCCGGCAGGACGGCAAGATAGTCCTTGCCTGGGCTGGCGGAATCATGGCAAGCGGAGGATACTATATCGCGGCGGCCGCATCCGGCGTCATGGCCAATCCCACAGCCACGGTTGGTTCCATTGGCGTGATTATGAACCATTTCCAGGCGGCCGAAACGCTTCGTTCGCTGGGAATTCGAGTCGATCCCATCACCTCCGCCGGCCGCAAGGACATTGGCAGCCCGTTCCGGGAAATGACGGCAGAGGAACGGAATATTCTTCAAGCCCAGGTGGACGCCTCGCACCGCCGGTTTGTCGAGATCGTCGCCAGGGGCCGGAATATGCCGATCGAAAAGGCCGGGGAACTGGCCAGCGGCGACATCTTCACCGCCGAGGAGGCGATGCATAACGGACTTGTCGACAGGATCGGCTACATCGAGGACGCCTTGGACTGGGCCGAAGAACTGGCGGGCAGCAGGAACATGCGAGTCATAGGCTTTCGGCCGGCGCCGAGTTGGGACAAACTGTTTCGCCATGCCATACAGGGAGCGGCAACCGCCTTGTGGCGGGAATGGCTGTCGGGACAACTATAGTTTCGGGAATGCCCAAAAAAGGGAAAACAATGTTGATGATGGCTAAACACGGAATCGCATCGTTGTTGGCGATCCTTCTGATAGTCGGCGGAACAACGGCGGGCGCGGAAAAAAGCGAAGGCGGACTCCTGCCGGATCGCCTGGAGGGGAGGATATCCATCAAGTCGGTGGACGATCTGGTTGCCGGATTGGACAATTTTGCCGCTGCCGCCACCGCCGGCTCGGAAAAAATGGCTGTTCCAAAGGGCATGATCATTTTTCTTGCCGGCGTGTATCTCCAATTTTTCAAGGATGCCTTCTACCAGGATGACGAAATCCATATCCTCATCCCCTCGTTTCAGTCCCTTTTGTCGAAACAGGATTTCCGGGGGATAATCCTGCTGTTCAGGGGGAATGCGCTGGGGGACGTCTCCCGGGCTGCCGAGTCCAGCGGCGCTGAAATACGCCAAAGCGGCCAGGACTGGATCGAGCTTGCCATCCCGAACGAAATTCCCTTGTTCGTCTGGGATATTGGAGATGGCCAATTCGCGTTCGGAAGCGACAAAGAGGAGATGGCCCGGGCATTGTATCTGGACAGGGGCGGCCCGATGCTCCCGCCGTCCCATCCGCACGATTGCCTTTTGCGGATGGTGGTTTCGCCGAAGGCGACCGGAACCGCGCCGGGAGAGATTTCGCGGTTTCTTCGCGACGCCGTGAAACAAAGAATGCCAGAAATAACCCGGCAGTTGGACCCAAAAACCTTGGGGCATCTTCCGGAATCTTTCAGGGAAATGATCAGATGGAGCAGCATTCCGGAAGTGGTCGGAAGCCTGCTGTCGGTCGGCGCCGACAAGTTTGCGGATGCGATTGACACCTTGGAACGGGAAAAATCGTTTCGCCTCGATCTGCAACTGGAGAAAAAACATCTCGCGCTCTCGTTCGGCATAGAAACCGCCGGCGACACTTTTATCGGCGGGATGGCGAATTCGCTCGCCGCCATGAAACAGCCGGAAAATGCCCTGGCCGATCGGATCGGTCGGGACGCCGCCATGTTCAGCATCTATGCCCCGCCAGCGGCTTTTCTGCCCGATTTTCAGGAACGGTATGCAACCCTGGTTGACAACCTGCTGGGATCGGCCTTTCCGGAAACCCGGGGCGATCTGGGGATTTACAACGACGCAACCATCGGTCTCGTTGCCGGAGGCGGCGTAAGCGCCCTGTATTTCGAAGACGATATCCCCCTTTCCGTTTTTCTGGGCCGACCAGCCGCTCCCGAAGCGCTTGTCGACTCGTTCGCAAAACTGCCGGAGCTTCTGAACCGGATGCTGGATAAACTTATCGACACTTCCATCGCCGGCTTCGGCTTCACCGGCGAGGCGTTTCCCGCGTTGTCCGGCAACCTTCTGCGGCTCTCCTTCTCCCCCGATTCGGTTCTTGCGGAACTTGCCGCCAGCGAACTCCACAGGACGGAAGAGGATATCCGCAGCGAAATGGAAAACTGTTCGACATTTTTGGCCAGGCAGGGCGACACGATTGTTCTTCTCGGCGGAGCCGTAACCTCCGGCAACGTCCTGCGGAAATCGGCATGGGATCTGGCGGCCGGAACGGCCAAGGCGGAGAACCCGTTCCTTGCCGCCCCGGAAGCCAGAAATACCCTGCGTACGCTTGGCTATCGGCAAGGCGGCTTCACCTTGCTCAACCTCCAAGGGATAGCCGGCGCCGCCTCAGCGGCTTTTATCAAGGAACTCGGAGATATCGATCCGGAATTGCGGGATATGGATTTTTCAGCGTTTGATTTCAGCGGCAAGGGCGATATGGCCGGATTCAGTTTCGGAGCGGACGATCACGGTTTGGTTTGGGAAATGGTCCTTCCCGCCGATTCAGTCAATTCCCTTCTTCGCGGCTTTGAAAAAGGTCTTTCGGCTATCGGGAAAAAACGGAGCGGCGATGACGGCGCGATCGGCGAGGAGGAGCCCGAAGAAGAAGAGGAATATTATTTCGACGAGGAATGGGAAGACGGGGACGAGGAATGGGATGCGTTGGAAGACGGGCGCGATGACGGCGAGTAGTCCGCGAATCGCTTGCCGTGTATGGCGGAACGGACGACGAGGAGGAACGGAGTGAAGGAATTGCTGTCCGGAAACGAGGCTTTCGCCCGGGGCGCCTGGGAGGCTGGCGCCACGGTCGGCTCGGGCTATCCCGGAACCCCGTCCACCGAAATCCTGGAAAACGCCGTCAAATACGCAAAAGAGATGTATTGCGAATGGGCTCCGAACGAAAAGGTGGCGTTCGAGGTGGCGGCGGGCGCCTCCCTGGCCGGAGCCAGGGCTTTCTGCACCATGAAGCATGTCGGCCTGAATGTGGCGGCCGATCCCCTTATGACCCTCTCCTACACCGGAACGGTGGGCGGTTTCGTCGCCATCGTCGCCGACGATCCGGGCATGCATTCTTCCCAGAACGAACAGGACACCAGGCAGTACGCCCGTTTCGCCAAGATCCCCCTGCTCGAACCGTCCGACGCCCAGGAGGCAAAGGACTTCTTGATCCGGTCTTTCGACATCTCGGAACAGTTCCGAACGCCGGTTATTGTCCGATCCACAACCCGAATAAGCCACGCCAGAAGCCTGGTCGAGCTGGGCGAACGGCGGGAACGCGCCTTCCCCGGTTTTCACAGGGATCCGCCCCGTTTCGTTCCGATCCCGGCCTGGGGCAGAAAGATGCGCATCCGGGTGGAGGAACGGCTGCGGGCGCTTCGCGCCTGGGCCGAAAACGCCAATCTCAACCGCGTGGAAATGCTTTCGCGCGAATTCGGCATTATCACCAGCGGAATATCCTATCAATATGTCAGGGAGGTTTTTCCCGAGGCATCGGTACTCAAGTTGGGTATAGGATATCCCCTGTCCCCCCATCTTGTTCGCGATTTCGCCTCCAGGGTCAAGAATCTTCTGGTGGTGGAGGAATTGGACGACTTCATCGAAGAGCAGGTACGGGCGTTGGGAATCATCTGCGACGGACGCAACCTCGTCCCGGGCATCGGCGAACTGTCCCCGGAACGCCTCAATACCGCCAGGAACCGCATAAATGGCGCGGACAGTACGCTTATCATCCCCGTCAACAAGGCCGAATTGCCGCCCCGGCCGCCGGTTCTCTGCCCTGGTTGTCCCCACCGCGGCGTCTTTACCGCCCTGGGAACCTTCAAGGATGTGGTGGTGACCGGCGACATCGGCTGCTACAGCCTCGGCGTCACCCCTCCCCTTGATCGCATGGACACCATCCTTTGCATGGGCGGCGGCATTTCGCTTGCCCACGGCATGGCAAAGGCGGGAGAAAAGAAAAATATCGTGGGAATGGTCGGGGACTCCACTTTTTTCCATTCCGGCATAACCGGCCTGATCGATATCGCGGTCAATCGCTCCAACGTGGTTATCTGCATCCTGGACAACCGGACCACCGCCATGACCGGACATCAGGATCACCCCGGTACGGGAAGGACACTGGCCGGCGAGGATACGATGGCGATCTCGATCGAAGGCATGGCGACAGCCTGCGGCATCAAGCGCGTCCGTGTGGCCGATCCCTACGACGTCCCCGCGCTGGTTTCCGTCTTCCGCGAGGAAATGGAGGCAGGGGAACCGTCGGTGCTGATTCCCCGCGCACCCTGCGTCCTGGCCGAGAAACGCCCCCTGGGCGATCCGCTGCGAATCGATCCGGGGAAGTGCAGGACTTGCGGCGCCTGTCTCAAAGTCGGATGTCCCGCCCTGGAGGCTGTCGACAAAACCCCGAACATCAACCAAAATTCCTGCGCCGGCTGCGGCATCTGCCGGCAGATGTGCAAGTTCGGCGCCATTGGTTCGGCGGAACGCCGATAAGGAGAAATAATCCCATGGGATCACACAGGCAACCCGGAATTTTTGCCCCGGACCAAACGAGCGTCCTGCTTGCCGGGGTGGGGGGACAGGGTATCCTTTTGGCATCCAATATCCTTGCCCGGACAGCCCTTCTGGCCGGGTTCGATGTAAAAACGAACGAAGTGCACGGCATGGCCCAGCGCGGCGGTTCGGTGGTGGCGGAAATACGCTTCGGCAAAAAGATCCACAGTCCGCTCATCCCTCCCCTTGGCGCCCAGGTTCTTGCCGCCTTCGAAGCGATGGAGGCGCTGCGCTACGCCGGCTTCCTTTCATCGGGCGGACAGGCGCTGATTTCGACTCTGCGCATTATTCCCACGTCGGTCTCCTCCGGGTTTGCCGCCTACCCCCGGGACCTGGATACCGTCCTGCGAAAGACCTTCCGGAACGTGAGATTTGTGGACGCGGCGGCGGCGGCGCGGAAAGCGGGCAGCCCCAAAGCGATCAACATGGCGATTTTGGGCGCCGTTTCCTCCGTCCTCGCTTTTGAAGATTCCATCTGGCAGAAGGCCATCGGTCTCTGCGTCAAGGCAAAATTTGTTGAGACAAATCTTCAGGCGTTTGCTTTTGGCAAGAAGTTGGCGGCCTGATCCGCCGGCAATGGTGCGGAAGGATGGCGGGAATGACGGCATGCTCCCGGCTGGCGGCGAACGGGAAAGAAGACATCAAGTCGGGGAAACATCACGATGGCGGCGTTGCGGATTGTGTTTCTTGGCAGTGGGGCCTTTGGCGGAAAAACCCTCGAGACGCTTGTCTCCAGCGGACGATCGCCTCTGGCCGTTGTCACCCGGCCCAAACGTCCCGCTGGCCGCGGACGGGGAGCAAGGGCAACCCCCATCCATGCATTGGCCGAAATACTCGGCCTCGCCGTCCTGACGCCCGAAAACCCCAACGCTCCGGAATTTGCGGCTGAATTGAAACGCTTGGCCCCTGACTTGGGGGTGGTGGCGGCATACGGCCATTTGCTCCGAAAACCGCTCCTTGGCGTACCGCCTCTTGGATTCGTCAATCTCCACGCCTCGCTTCTTCCAGCGTATCGCGGCGCGGCGCCGATTCCCTGGGCCATTCTCAATGGCGAAAAAGAAAGCGGGGTAACGATTTTCCAATTGAACGAGCGCTTCGACGCCGGGGCGATACTGGCGAAGCGTCCCCTTCTCCTGGAGCCGGATGACACGACCGGTTCCTATTTGGGGAAATTGGCGTCCCTCGGGGCCGATCTCATGGCGCGGACGCTGGCAGACATGGAGGCGGACGCCGTCAGACCGTTGCCCCAGGACGAGTCGCTCGCCTCTCCGGCGCCAAAACTTGAAAAAAAGGACGGCCGCATCGACTGGCGCCGTTCCTGTGTGGAAATCGACCGCCAGGTTCGGGCTTTTCAGCCTTGGCCGCTGGCGTACACTTTCCTTGTCACGGCAAGGGGGGAAGCGCGGATCAATGTGCTGCGGCTCTCGCGCATCACCGATGGCGTTGCGGGCGCGAAGCCGGGTACCCTGCTTTCGGCGGATCCGGAACGGGGATTGACCATCATGGCCGGAGACCGCCCCGTTCGAATCGAGAGATTGCAGCCGGAAGGGAGACGTCCCATGAACGATGTCGATTTTCTCCGCGGAACCAGGGTGCCGACATGAACCAGACGACCTGCGCGGCGGCAAATGTCACGGCATACCATTCCCGCCTGGTGCTTGACGCCCTCGAAACGGCCGGCCTTGTCCTGGATCGAGGCATGTGGGAGGAGAAGCTGGCTTCGATTACGCCGGAGCGGGTGTTGGCCGAACTGTCCCGTCCGGCCCGCTACCATCCGGATCGCATGGCCGTTCTGCTCAGCCCGGTTGCCGGCCGTTTTCTTGAAAAAATGGCGATGGAAGCGGTTCGCCTCACCCGGCGGCGCTTCGGCAATGCCATTTCGCTTTTTGCTCCCCTCTATTTGTCCAATTATTGCGCCAACCGTTGCCGCTACTGCGGTTTCAATTCCAGCCGGACGCACCACCGGCGCCGGCTGTCGCTGGACGAAGCGATGAACGAAGCGTCCATCCTCGCGGCTGATGGTTTCCGGGACATTCTCCTGGTCTCCGGTGAAGACATCGCCAATATCAACGTCGATTATCTGAGCCGCCTGGCAAGACGCCTGCTGGATGATCTCGGCTTTGCCGGCATTTCCGTCGAAATATCCATTCAGGGCGAAGAGGATTATCGGCGCCTTTTTGAAGCCGGGATCGACGGGGTTACCATTTTCCAGGAAACCTATGGCCGGGACGCTTATGCAGCATGGCATCCAACAGGACCGAAATCGGTATTCGCGAACCGGATCATGGCCTCCGAGGCGGCCGCGCGGGCCGGAATGCGCCGCATTGGACTGGGCGTCCTGCTGGGACTGGAAGACTGGCGCCTCGACGGTCTGGCTATGGCTGCTCACGCCGATGTCTTGTCGCGGCACTATTGGCGTTCCCGGACATCCTTTTCCTTTCCCCGCGTCCGTCCGGCCGAAAGCGGCCATGAGGGGCAATTTTTCCATCATCTGTCCGATGCCGACCTGACCCAGATGATATTGGCCTTGCGCCTGTGTTTCCCGGACTCCGGCCTGACCCTGTCGACGCGGGAAAGCCCAAAACTCCGCGACAACCTGATTCCCCTGGGAATCACCCAAATTTCGGCCGGCAGCCGGGTGAATCCCGGCGGCTATGGAGAAACGGCGGGAGAGACATCCTCGACCGGGCAATTCGAGGTGGCGGACGAAAGAAGCGCTGCCGAGATTGCCGATGCGCTCAGGGGGATGGGATTTGACCCGGTATGGAAGGATTGGGATTCCGGTTTCACGTGCGGTCGAGCGGGAGGAGCGGCATGAATTCCCGCAGCCTCGCCTCAATGGAAGGAATCGATCCGCAGCCTTCCGAAACCGCCTATTTTGAAGAAAGGCCGCCGGTCTTCCAGGAAACAATGGACATCACCGCTCTCCTGCACCATTTGGAGGACGCAACCCCGTCGGTGATAGCCGAACCGTCCGAGGAAATCAATCCCCCCGCCCGCTATATCATCGGCCGGGAACTGGGATCGGGCTCAATCGGGCAAGTCATAATGGCACGGGATCAACATCTTGGCCGCGAAGTCGCGATCAAGGTTCTCCACGAAGGGGAAGGCCTTAGCCGTGACATCATCGCCAGGTTCGTGGCCGAAGCCCAAATAACGGCCCAATTGGAACATCCCTCGGTCGTTCCGGTACATGAAATCGGCCTCATGCCGGGCGGCATGCCCTATTTCAGCATGAAACTTGTCAAGGGACGCTCTCTGGACGACATCATCAACCTCCTGCGTATCGGCGATCGCGCCGCGTTGCGTACTTACAACCATCTGATGCGGCTCCGCCTCTTTCAGCGGATCTGCCAAGGGATGGCCTATGCTCATGCCAAGGGTGTCGTACACCGAGACTTGAAACCATCCAATGTCATGATAGGCGAATACGGCGAAGTGCAGATTATGGATTGGGGACTCGCCAAAATCATTCCCGCTTTTTCAACAAGCAACGGCGCGGGATCGGTATTGACGGTACGCCGCGAGACCGGCAGCAACAATTCGAGGGGGTCTATCGTCGGCACCCCTTCGTATATGAGTCCGGAACAGGCGCGTGGCGACTACGACGACATTGGGCCGCGGTCAGACGTATTCACTCTTGGACTGATTCTGGCCGAGTTGATGAGTCTGATTCGCGTCTATCGCCGCCCCGGTTTTCAGGCTACCCTTGACGAGGCGAAACATCCCTCCGGCCCCGTGGATATCCGCAAATTGGCTCCCTGGACCGCGTTCACCCAGGATATCGACAGGGTTGTCCGCCGGGCCACCCATCCGGAGATTGAACAGCGCCATCATCACGCGGGCGAATTGTCGGCCGATATTGCCAAGCTGATCGAGGAACGCTCATCGCCGACATCCGTGAAGCGTTTCAGCAGCCAGGAGAAAACGGAAGAGGAGACGTCCATTCCCCTCTGCCAATTTCATCTTCCATCCATCGGGGAGACTCCCCGGCCAAGCGGGTTTGGGTTGGGCGTTCTGACCTTGCTGGGATTGGAAGCCGCGATCTTTCTCTTGTGGTTGTTGTTACAGTGGTGAGTGACGTTTTTTTCGCTCGCTCATCATGTGGAATTTTAAACTTTTCTCCATAAGGATGAGAGCTGCTATCGTCTGAAGCAATTGAAGCGAACCAAAAACACTAGTGGTCTGTACAGTCTCAATCCTTACAAATTCTGAAATCCGTTTGTTCCGGGATTGACCTCCGATGCCGGAGGGGAATTCACTTCCCCGTGGGCAGAAACCGGATGAACCGGGGGCGCTCCCCGTACAGTCCCAATCAAAGATTGGGACTGTACGGAACACTAGCCGATTTTCTCGGGCGTCAGGGTGCCGGTGAAACGGAATCTGGATGCTTGGCAGCTCCGGCAAAGGCTGGTGGCGCCCCGAGTCGGCGGTATGTCAGGGAGTTGATTTCCTGCCTGCCGATTTCGCCAAGGAGCGCGATTTTTTGGGAAAAGCGCCGCATGGAGAGCAGGAACGAATCAAACCATCCCGATTCCTGGAGCAGGTCGAGCCAACCCAAATGGGCGATGACGTTTTGGACGATTTTCCCGTCCGCCCGGCGGTTTTCGACGATCTGCAAATAGGTGCGGTTGCCCCGGGATTTGGTCCTGACAAACATGGTTAAGTTCCATTACCAATATAGGAGACAATCCATGAAAATTACGATATTTCAATAATCAAATAAAACGTGGCACTATGTTTTGGCCGTTGTCAAGAAAGCGGCAAAACGAACATCGATATTTTCAAAATATTATGAATTCAACCGCTAAAAAATTCCCGCCCCACTATCGCCATTGTCGACACGCTTATCGACCACGACGGCAAGCTCATTGAGGATGCTGGCTACTTTCGGGACCACGTGGAGCAGAAGTCAAGGTGGTCATCCTGTGGAAGGACCAATATGAAGCCATCGCATCCAAAATCATCATCACCAACCAAGTGGACGGGGAAGTGAAGCGCATTGTGGGGGCGTACCGCCATTGTTGGACCGGTACGGAGACGTTTCATCGGGACGGAAAGCGGCACCTGGGGCCAGGAGACTGTCAGTTGAGAAGCGGCGAGGGCCAAGCCCGGTATTCCTGCCCCGTCTTCCTGGCGTACAGCCCTGTTATTGCTGCGGATACGTGGCGGCCGCGCACGCGATTGGTCTACCGCACTGGTGTCGACGGTTGGCGACACCTGCCGTGTCGTGCTTCGCGACACGCTGGCCAGAACAATCCGCTGGATCGTCGAGAAGGTGCGCAAACATGCCCGGTCATCCGAGAAAGTCTTCGCCGCGTTGGTGCTTGGGGAAAGAGTCTTAGAAATTGGGCATTTGGCGCTTCACATGCCCAATTTGCAAAACTCCAGCTGTCATGTATTTGCAGACCCTTATCTATTGACGCAGCCGATGCCGTGCGTATCATACTCCTGTAACAACTAATGAAAAGGATTTACGGCATGAGATCGACATATGCGGGTTCGATATTTTTTCTCTTTCTCATTTCCCTTCCAGCGACTGGAGAAACAGCCGATCGGGTTCTCTCCCCCCGGGAAACCGATGCCGCCATCGACAGCGTGTTCAATACTGCCCAGGGTGTGACCCGCATGGAAGCCGAACTTGTTACCCGCAAATCTGGAGGGATGATTAAGGGTTCCCAGATTTCCTACGAATTTCTTCGCCTTGAAACTCCTGCTCGGATGGTCCTAATCAATCGCGGAGCAAGTCAAGCGAGAATTCCGATCGATCAGTCGACGCTGATAATAGTGGACGGGAGAAATATCTGGGATGTGGAGGCCCGCCGTGACGGCGTTCGCCATCGCCAAGTCAGCCGGCGTCCCTTTCGCCCGGATCTCGGCCGTGGGCAGGCTCAAGGACTGGCGATTTTTATTGGCCTGTTTCTCATAGGACGCGACGTTACGTCCGCCAGTGGGATTCGGGAGGATTTCGGCATCGTCTGCGTCGAGGAACCGCTCCAGGGGAGTCAAAGAACAACGCTTCATTTCACCTTGACCCCGAAACGCGGCGGGGAAACGCTGGAATTGTGGATATTGCCGGGACAAACGCTGCCATGGCGGGTACGTTCTTTTGAAAGGAAGGAAATCAAGTTTCCCCCACCCCGACCGGGAGAGCTGCCTAGGTTCAAAGTGGAAGAAACGCTTCGGGAAATCCGGGAAGTCCGCACGAATCTGAACGGCCTGCCTCCTTTTGCGCCTGAAACGTTTCTCCTGCCGCTCGCCAACGATATGATCATTCGTGACGAACGTGAAAATCGGGTTATGGATATTGCCGAAATACACCGGGAACTGGAAGAGGTACGCCGTTCAATCCGATGATTCGATTATCGGCTCTTGTAATGTACCCGTTCACGGCTTCGGTTTTGTGGGATCGGAGCCCGTAAAAATTCCGCATTTTCGGACGCCGGCCCGTTTCCGCACCTATTTTTGGAGGAAAGACGATGAAAGGAATCCTGTTCGCGGCGGCGTTGTTGCTCCTAATTCCCTCGCTTTCGGCTTTCGCCGGGGAAAGGACGCTTGAATTCAAATGGGCCCAGCCCGAGCCGGCCGGCCACCCCTGGACCGACATAGGGGAGGAAATCTGCAAGGAAATAGACCGGAGAAGCGGCGGCCGAATCAAGATAACCCAATACCCTGCCGGTCAACTGGGTAGCCACCTGGAACTGGTGGAAATGCTTCGTACCGGTTCGGTGGCCTTCCACACCTCAGGTCCGGCCGCCCTCAACGCCTTCGACGAGCGGGTTCAGATATTCAACATTCCCTATCTGATCAAGTCCAAGGAGCAGGCCTACCGCATCTACGAGGCGGAAGTCGGCCAGAAGATGTTCAATGACGTCATTCTCAAACGAAGCGGCATCCGCACTCTCCAGTTCTGGTACTTCGGCACCCGGACCCTCACCCTCAACCGGCCGGTGAGCAAGCCGGAGGATTTGGCCGGGGACAAGGTCAGGTGCATGGAGATGCCCATCTTTAAGGATGCCATCTCCAGCCTGGGGGCCAACCCGACCCCGATCACCTTTTCCGAACTATACTTGGCCCTCCAGACCAGGGTGGTGGACGGGCAGGAAAACCCCATCCCCACCATCTACGCCCAGAAGTTCTACGAGGTGCAGCCTTACATCATCCTCACCAACCACACCGTCCATATGGGGACGGTCCACATTTCCGAAATGGTTTGGCAACGGTTGTTCA
>JAITKH010000199.1 GCA_031278535.1 Planctomycetota bacterium
GTACAGTCTCAATCCTTACAAATTCTGAAGTCCGTTTGTTCCGGGATTGACCTCCGATGCCGAAGGGGAATTCACTTCCCCGTAGGCGGAAACCGGATGAACCGGGGGCGCTCCCCGTACAGTCTCAAGCAAAGATTGAGACTGTACGGAACACTAGAGATCGTCCCGGGTGATAAGCCGGGATCCGGTCGGATGATAGGGCGGGAAGGTGAGCCCGCGGTTCATGCCGACCATGTAATAGACGCCCCAGTAGCCGATCTCCCACTGCTTCTGCGCCTTGACGGCGGCGATGACGCCTTCCTTGATGAGCTCCAGGGCTTCGGGAAGATCGTCCATGCCGACGATGACCACCTTGCCCGCCAGGCCGGCCGACTTGACGGCCCGGGCGGCGCCGATGGGGTTGGAGGCGTTGCAGCCGAAAACGCCGGCGAGATCCGGGTTGGCCTGGAGCGCATTCTCGGTCAGTTCGACCGCCTTCTGCAAGTCGTCGTTGTCGGGACGATCGAAAACGATCCTGATGTCGGGATGCCGGGCCATGGATTTTTTGAAGCCGTTGACCCTGCCGACGTGATTGGGGGCGGTCAGGCTGCCGGAAAGGATTGCCACCTTTCCCTTTCCTCCGATCTTCTCCGCCAGCACCTCGCCCAGGTCGAAGCCGTCCTGCTCGTCCTGGTTGTGGCCGATATAGAGCGGCCGGGCGCTGGTCGGGGAATCGGTGTCGAAGGCGATGGTGTTGATGCCGGCGGCGATGGCGTCGTTAATGATCTGCGCGTTGGCGGCCGGATCCAGGCTGGCGATGGCCAGGCCGTCCGGGCGGGAACTGATGTAGGATTCGATCTTCCTGATCTGTTCGGAAAGATCGGCGGTCGGCGGGGCGTCGAACTTCACCTCGACGTTATAGCCGATTTTCTTCAATTCCCCGGCTGCGGCGTTGGCTCCGTCCTGCACCACGTCGTACCACGGGTGGATGACCTTGGGGATGAACACGATCCGCAGATCCTTCCCGCCCTCGCCGGCCGCCAGGCCCGCCGCCAATCCGAGAACCGCCACCAAAGCGCACGCCGCATTTCTTTTCCAAGCCAACATGTCTGTCCCCTCCATCAAAGGCAAGCCCAATCGCTTGCGACTCAAAAAATGACCGCGCCTCTCTTTTCGGGGCGGTTACGCCGGAGCCCATGCCTTTGCATACGCGAAGAACGCGTTCCTCCGCATTCAGGCGATTCCTGCAACCGACCGTTTGCGTACATGGGCCAAAGAGGCGCCCCGCGCACAGTACGGAAACCGGCGGGAAACGAAACGCCCCATGAATTTGGAATCGCCTTCCGGCCATTTGGTCAGGAGCTTTTTTTGCCAGTCAGAACTTTTTCAATCGCGTCCCGCCATCCCCGGCAACGGCGCCGGCGCTCCTCTTCCGCCATGGCCGGCAGATACCGCACTCTTGGCTCATGCAGGGTTGTTCCCCTTGGATACAGGCCAATCGCCATGCCCGCCAGGCGGGCGGGACCGCAACCGGACAGCTCCTCGAATTCCGGAACCGAAACGCCGGCGCCAAGAACGTCAGCCTGGAACTGCATAAGGAAAGAGTCGCGGACAGGACCGCCGTCGACCTTGAGGGAATCGATTGTAAATCCCGTTTCCTCCTGCATCAGCCTGACGACGTCGGCGATCTGATAGGCGATGCACTCCTCCGCCGCCCGAACGATTTCAGCCTTTCCGACCCCGCGCGACAGGCCGCAAATGACGCCCCTGGCGGCTTCGTCCCAATACGGCGCCCCTAGGCCGCCGAAGGCGGGCACCAAATACAGGCCCTCCACGTTTTTTGCCGATCGGGCGACGCTTTCCGCCTCCCGGGAACTGGCAAGCATGCCCAGGCCGTCGACCAGCCAGCGAATGACCGCGCCGGTGTAGTTGATGTTGCCTTCGAGTACGTAATCGACCCGTCCGTCGATGCCCCAGGCCAGCGAAGTGACGATTCCCCTGTTGCTGAAAATCGGCTTTCCGCCGATGTTCATCATCACCGACGATCCCGTTCCATAGGTGGCCTTCACCGCTCCGGGGGTCAGGCATCCCTGCCCATACAGGGCGCCGTGGGAATCCCCGAGCACTCCGTGCAGGGGGATTGGCGAGGGGAGGATTCCCTCGAAATCGCTCTGGCCGAAGAGGCTGTTCGAGTCCGTCACCCGCGGGAGCCAGCCGGGTTCCAAGCCGAAAAATCCGCATATCTCGCTGTCCCATTCAAGCGATCCGATATTGAAGAGCTGGGTGCGGGAAGCGTTCGAAAAATCGGTCAGGGGCTCCCCGCCGCAAAGCTTGAACACAATCCACGAATCCATGGTGGAGCAGCAGAGTTCCCCCGTTGTGCCCAGCCTGCGCGCGTCTGGGACGTTTTCCAGAATCCAGGCCAGCTTGGCGGCCGAATAATAGGCTGAAACCGGGATGCCGGTGGACAGGCGGATTTTCTCGCCCGCGTTCCGCCTGGCCAAGCCTTGGCATATCGCCTCCCCTCTCGGACATTGCCAGACTATGGCGTTGTAAACGGGAGACCCGCTCTTTCTGTTCCAGGCAATGGCCGTTTCCCGCTGATTGCTTAGTCCCGCCCCGGCGATCGAGGCGGGATCGATGCCGGTCCGCTTGACGACCCCGCTTATGGCCTTCAGGAGATTCGCGTATATTTCCCCGGGATCGTGCTCCACCCAACCCCTGTCGTCGACGATTTGCCGGTGCGCCACATCGTGGCGCCCGGCGAGGGCGCCCCTGGAATCGAAAAGAATCGCCTTGGTTCCGGACGTGCTTTGATCGATGCCCAGCACATAGCGTTCCATCGCTCATCCCGCTTTCATCAGTTCCCGCGCCGCTCGGCACAGTCCGTCCCGATCCAGTCCGTAATGCCGGAATACCTCCCCCGACGGTCCGGAAATGGCGTTCTCGGTTTCCGGAAGGGCCAGGATGCGCATGGGCACCGGGCGGTTGGTGACCACCAGCCGCGCCGCCGACGCGCCCAGTCCGCCATTGACGCTGTGCTCCTCGATGGTGATGATGGGGCCAATCCCCGCAGCGGCAAAAATCGCCTCGCCGTCAAGCGGACTGAGGGTGTGCATGTCGAGTACCTGCGCCGATATGCCTTCGCCGGCCAATTGTTCAAACGCTTCGATCGCCGGATACACCATTTCGCCGCAAGCGATGATGGTCAAATCGGTTCCGGGCCGCAGGCGCGAAGCCTTGCCGACGGCGAATTCGGCTTCCGGTCCGTAAACAATCGGCATGGGCGCCTTCCCAACGCGGATGTATGCCGGCTCGTCGTCGGCTTCGAGCCCGCGAAGAAGCGCGACGGTTTGCGCTTCGTCGCAAGGGAGGATGACCCGAATTCCCGGCATGGCCCGCAACGCCGCCACATCGTGGACGGAATGATGCGACATCCCCAGGGCGCCGTAGCTGATTCCTCCCGAGACGGCGAGAAGTTTCACATTCATGCGGGAATAGGCGACATCCACCTTGATCTGTTCCAGCGCCCGGGCGGACAGGAAACTGGCCGGGGCGCAGACATAGGGGCGTTTCCCCACGGCGGCCAGCCCGGCGGCCATGCCGATCTCGTTCTGTTCGGCGATGCCGACCTCGATAAACTGATCCGGCAGGGCGGTGGCGAAAACACCCAGTGCGCTTGATCCCCTGGCGTCCGAGGTCAAGGCGACTATCTCGGGATTTTTCCGCCCGAGTTCGGCAAGTTCGCGGCAAAAAGCCTCGCGGCAGGACAGCCCCTTTTCCATCATGCGCCCCTTTCCTGCTCGGCCAACTGCCGCATGGCGCTTGCCAGCAATTCCGCGTCCGGCACTCCGTGGTGCCACTTGGGAACGTTTTCCATCTCCCTCACCCCCCTGCCCTTGACGGTGCGGGCGATAATTACCCGGGGCTTGTCCCTTGCCGGCTCCCGGCGGAACTCGGCCATCAGCGCTTCCATGTCGTGGCCGTCGAGTTGTACCGCCTGCCATCCGAACGCCCGCCAGCGATCGGCGAGAGGCTCCTGGGCCATGACGGCCTCGGTGTCGCCGCTGATTTGCAGGCGGTTCCTGTCGACAATGGCGGTCAGGTTGTCCAGCCTGTAATGGGACGCCGCCATGGCCGCCTCCCAAATCGAGCCTTCGGCCAGTTCGCCGTCGCCCATCAGGGTGAAGACGCGATTGGGCCGGCCGGACATTTTCAGCCCCTTGGCCATCCCCGTCGATATCGAAAGGCCGTGTCCCAGTGCGCCGGTGTTCATTTCGACGCCGGGGACCCTGTTGTTCGGGTGTCCGATGAGGCGGGTCCCGAAACGGCAGAAAGTGTCCAATTCGGCCTTTGGGAAAAAACCCCTGTCGGCAAGGATGCAGAGAAGGCCCTCGACGCTGTGGCCCTTGCTCAGGACGAAATAGTCCCGGTCCCGCCATTGCGGATTGGCCGGGTCGACCCGCATGGCGCCGTAATACAGCGCGGTCAGGATGTCGGCCGAGGACAGGGAGCCGCCGGTATGTCCGGCCCTGGCCCTGTATATCATGTTCAGGAGGTCGCGCCGTATGCCCGCGGCCTTTCTGCGGAGTTCCTGCGGTTCCATGGTCTCTCCTGCGAACGGGCCCGGGTCAGGGCTTCAAAACGACCTTGATGGAGTCGACGCCCCGTTCGGCCTGGGTGAAGGCCGCCTCCCAGTCCTTGAGCGGATGCACGTGGGTTACTATCTTGTCGACTTTGGCGACGCCCTTTTCAAGGAAATCGATGGCGACGGGATAGCCGTCCAGTCCGCTGATGTGGGAGCCGTAAACGTCAAGTTCCTTGCGATCGCCA
>JAITKH010000234.1 GCA_031278535.1 Planctomycetota bacterium
CCATGACCGTGTCGGCGGAACCGGGGAATCCGTCCCGGACCACGGCGGCGATTACCCCGTCCCCGACAAGTACGTCGCCCGGAAACGGTTCGCCGCCGCTCCCGTCGTAAACCGTTCCGCCCCGGATGAGCGTCGTTTTCATGGCGTTTTGCCTTTCTTCACCGGAAACGGCTCCGCAGGCATCCGTCGACAAACTCCAGGGGTTCTGGAACGCCCGCCACCCGCATGGCCGGATGGGACTCGATTTCTTCCCGCATGTTTGCCGACGCCTCGACGAGCGAAATGGCGGATGTATTCTGAATATGCACAATCCGGACCGTCTCCGGCGTCACCCGGTGACAGGCGCAGTAGGCGACGAGCACCGCATCCAGATCGTCCTTGGCGACCAGCGGCAGCCTGCTGCCCACCAGGCCGGCGGCGGTGATGGAATTGGTGTAGGTGGCGCCGAAGTCAATCTTCCTGGCCAGCCGCGCGGTGACGACGTCGGCCATGCCGATACCCACCGCGTTGCCGTTCGAATGATCCGAAAGGTCGAGGACGGCGATATTCTGGATGGGAGGCGCCGAGAATCCCGGCTGCCCGGTAACCGGCCTGCCGGTAATGTTCGGATCCATGCCGGCGCCGCTGATGTCCTTGCCGGCCATGTCCACGATCAGGATGTCGATGGCTGAAAAATGGAGCCGCGGCATGGCGTTCTTGGCTTCGGCCAGGAGAGCCTTCTCGCGGTCGACGATGCGGTCGGAGGGAATCGCCTCCATCCGCATGGTCCGCGAATAGGCATTTTCCAGAATTGCCAGCCCGAACGGCACGCGGCCGCTTCCGATGCATACCCGCGCCGCCGCCTCGATGGTTCGGGACATGCGCTCGAATCCCAGGCGGTGAAGCGTCTTGGCTCCGTTGTGCTTGCCCAATCCTATCGCCATCATCTTGCACAAGCCGCTTTCCACCGCCGCCTTGAAGTCGGGATGGGGCTTGATCCTGCCGACCGGGACAAGGTAATCGGCTTCGAAGGCGTTCCGGTCGCAGAACACCGGCGTGCCATCGTCGAGCCGGCCGATCTCGACCGTTTCCATGGACGAAACGACGGGCATGCCGATGGCGTCCTCGACGATGCCGTATCCGCGCAGAACGGCGATCTGGCCCTCGGCGGTGGCTCCGCCATGGCTTCCCATCGCCGGCACCACGAAGGGGGCGGCGCCCCTCTCCTTCAGCCAGGCGGCGAGAGTCCCGAGAATGGTGACGATGTTCTTGACGCCCCGGCTTCCCGCTGTGAGCGCCACCCTCTTTCCCTTTAGCGGCGGAAGGAATGGCGAGACGTCGGCGAGGCTTTGCCTCACCGCCTCCTCCACAGGGCCGACGTCCCGCGATTCGAAGAACTGTTCCACCGGCAGCATGGACGGAAACGCCAGCTTCCGGTCGCAGGAAATTCTGTAATCGGGATTTTCAAAAATTTTTTCATGATGCACTGGTTTCCGCACTGGCTGTGGTTCAGGCTCCGAGAAGGAATTCTGGCAAGAAAGTGACGATTCCGGGGAAAATGGTCATCAGGATAATGGCAATCACAAGCGGGGGAGTGAAAGGCAGAACGGAACGGAAGGTCCGGTTGAAATCGAGTCCCGATATTTCCGATCCCATGAACAGGCCGAGGCCGAACGGTGGCGTTAGAATGCCCAACACCGAGGTCAGGACAAATATAACCCCGAAAGAGACTTGGGGATATCCGACCGCTTCCACAATCGGCATGATTATGGGGAGAATCAGGACAATCATGGCGCTGACCTCGATGACGCAACCCAGCAGCAGCACCACCACCAGCAGCATGAAGATGACGGCGACTTGGGGAAGGGCCATGGCCTCCACCAGCCCGACCAGGAGGTTGCCGACGTTCTCCCGGGTGAGGATGAAGGAGAGGACCATGGATGCGGCTATGATGGCATAGATATTGGCGCAAAAAACGGCCGACTCCCAGACGTCCCTGCCTGCCTGCGCCCAACTTATCTCCCTGTAGACGAATTTGCCGAGAAGGAAGGCGTACACCGCCGCCACCGCTGCCGCCTCGGTGGGGGTGACGACGCCTGCGAGCATGCCGAACAGGATGATGACCGGGGTCAGCAGCGAAAGGAAGACATCGTACCAGCTCTGCAGATGCTCCCTTAAGGAAGGCACCTTTTCCATCGGGTATTCGTGCCTTTTGGCTATCATCCATACCTTGAGCATAAGAAAGCCGGCGATCAGTAGCCCCGGCACAAAGCCGCCGATGAACAGGCTGAGAACCGAAACTCCCGACGACACCGAATAGAGGATCATGGGCGTGCTGGGGGGGATGATCGGGCCCAGCACCGAAGAAGCCAGGGTTATGCCGGCGGAAAACTCGATGTCGTAACCCTTTTCCCTCATGCCTTTGATTTCCAGGCGGCCGAGACCGCTTATGTCGGCGATGGCGCTCCCCGACATGCCCGCGAAGAGCAGGCTGGCGACCACGTTGACTTGGCCAAGCCCCCCGCGCATCCAGCCGAAATTGGTATTGGCGAAATTGAAGATGCGCCCGGTGATATTCCCGGAATTCATGAACGTGCCGGCCAGGGAAAACAGGGGAAAGGCAAGAAGAATGAAGGAGATCATCTGGCCGCTCACCATGATCGAAGTCACGGCGGTAATGGGAACCTCCTCAAGGATGAAG
>JAITKH010000239.1 GCA_031278535.1 Planctomycetota bacterium
ATTTTTCCGGGAAGCTTCGTGACTATCTCGACTCCCATTCCGAATGGCGCGAGTCGGTCCGGCGCTTCTCCTACGGCCTGCTTGATCAGGGCCTGAAGGAGCGCTGCATCACCCGGGACATGGAGTGGGGGGTGCCGGTCCCTCTGCCCGAAGCCAAGGGCAAGGTGCTTTACGTCTGGTTCGACGCGCCCATCGGCTACATCACCTTCAGCCAGGAACATTTTGAATCATTGGGACGGCCGGACGAATGGAAGGATTTTTGGCATGACCAGAGGACGGGATTGGCGCACTTCATCGGCAAGGACAATACCGTATTTCACGCCGTCATTTTTCCCGGAATGCTTTTGGCGCATGGCGACTTCCGGCTGGCCGACGTGGTAGTGGCGAACGAGTTCCTCAATCTCGAAAGCGACAAAATCTCCACCAGCCGCAATTACGCGGTCTGGGTGAACGAATACCTCTCCGCTTTCCCCGCCGACATTCTCCGCTATTATCTCACGTCCATCGCCCCGGAAATGGCCGACGCCGATTTTTCCTGGAAACAGTTCCAGCAACGGAACAACGGCGAACTGGCGGACAATCTTGGCAACTTCATTCAGCGGACCCTGACGTTCTGCTGCAAATATTTCGATGGCAAGGCGCCGGAAAGCGACGGCCCCACCCCCGCCGGCCAGGCGGTTCTCGCCGATATCGAGGATGCCAGAAGGGAAATCGGCGATCTTCTTTTTGATTTTCGATTCAAGGCGGCGCTGGAGCGGCTGATGCGCCTCTCGCAACGCGGCAACCAGTATTTCGCCGAGGAGGAACCCTGGAAATCGCGCAAATCGGATATGGCCGCCTGCGCCAGGACCATGTTGACCGGCCTCAAAGTAGTTGAAGCGCTTGGGGTGTTCATGGCTCCGTTCATGCCGGCGACGGCGACTCGTCTCCGGAAGTTCCTTGGACTGCCTCCCCTTGCTCCCGGCGATTGGAACGTTCCCAGCCGGATCGAAGGCGGGCATATTCTGGGCAAGCCGGAAGCGTTGTTCCCCAAGCTGGACGACGGCGCCATCCAGCCGCATATCGACAGATTGACAAAGAATGCGGCAGAATGAACGCAATCGGCGGCCTGAAAACAGACAAAGAAGTATTCCTGCTGCTTCGAATGCCCAATTGGCTTGGCGACTGCGTCATGGCCCTGCCCGCCCTGCGGCATTTGTCCGAAGCGCTTCCCGGCACCCGTATTTTTCTCGCCGGCCGCGGCCGCTTCCGGGATTTGCTGGCCGGCCAGCCTGGAGTGGCGGGGTATATTGTGACGCCGGAAAAGGGAGCGGCCAATCTGTTCCGCAGCCTTTCTGGAGTCGGGAAAAAATCCACCGATTCCACCCTGCCCCGAAAAATCGACATCGGGCTTCTGTTCACCAATTCATTTTCCACCGCCATGTGGGTTTGGCGGATCGGTGCCAAGACCAGAATCGGCTATCGCCGCGATTGCCGCGGCCTTTTCCTTACCCATCCCATCCCCTGCGGCGGCATTGAGAAATCCTGGCACTCTGTCCGTTACTATTTATGGCTGGCTCGATTCGCCGAAACAATGATCGGGAAAAGCGGGAGGGCGCCGCGCCGCGAGGTGGAGTCCACCGCCGATTATCTGTTGCCCCGCCTGTCGGTGGAAGAGACCGATCGGTCCGCGGCGGCGGAGACGCTCCGCCAAGCCGGGACGGAAGGCCGGTACGCGGTCATCGCTCCGGCCAGCGCCTACGGCAAAGTAAAGGATTGGCCGCCGGAGCACTATCGCCGGCTGGTTCGTTCGCTCAATCTGGATTTTGGGCTGCCGGTAGTCGTCACCGGCGGGGCGGAACATGCCGCCGTCTGCGCCGAAATAGCCGCCGGGCAAAAGGCCGTCCTCAATCTTGCCGGAAAAACCACGCTCCCCGCCTTTGCCGGCGTCCTGGCCGGCGCCGAATTATTCGTGGGCGGCGATTCTGGAGGGGCCCATCTGGCGGCGGCCCTCGACGTTCCGACAATTGTCATCTTCGGAATCACCAATCCTGATCGTACCCGGCAAACCGGAGCGAGGGTGCGCATTTTCGGGGGGGAGAATCGCGATTTGGATTTGAAAACCATGGAAAGCCGCGAAAAAGCGGCAAGAGCCCTGGCGGCCATCCTGCCCGAATCCATTCTCGAAGCTGTTGGCGGTTTCCTGGGCCGGGAGGCCGGAATTGCCTGATTCCGCGTCGCCCAAGCGAATCCTCATCGTCAGGCTTTCGGCCATTGGCGACACCATCCATTCCCTGCCGCTGGCCGCCGCCTTGAGACGGGAATACCCCGGTTGTTTTCTCGGTTGGGTCACAGAAAGCCCCTCCGCCCCTTTGCTCGCCGACAATCCCCTGATTGATTGGCTGCATGTCCTTCCCAAAGGGTGGCTGAAATCCCCGCGCCTAATTCTGGAATTGCGCAACTGCTTGCTGGCCGAAAGGTTCGATACCGCTTTCGACATTCAAGGCCTGTCCAAAAGCGCCATTGCCGCCAAACTGTCCGGCGCCGGGATACGCATCGGTTTTGTTCGGGGCGAGGGACGGGAAATAGCACCCCTTCTTGACAACCGCCTCGTTATTCCGGCGGGGCGGCACGCGGTGGAAATAACCCTTTCGCTCCTGGCCGGACTGGGAGTCATTCCTCCCGTGAAACCGGAATTTGTTCTGCCGCCTTGCCGCCCGCAGGACGCATTGTCCATCGACAACACCCTTAAGGATCGAAAATACTCCGGCGGCTATGTCTTGCTGGGACCATGGGGCAGTCTTGCGGCAAAACTCTGGCCTCTATCCCGATTCCGGGAATTGGCGCGGGGAATCGCCGCCCGCGCCGATCTTCCATCCTTGGCGCTCGGTTACGGGGAGAAGGAACGCCAGGCTGTGGCTGCGGCCGCCGTTCAGTCGGAAGGGACTCTCGCCCTGGCGCCGGAGGTGAATGCCGCCGGGGTGGTCGAATTGGCTAGGCGCGCCAGGCTTTTTGTCGGCTGCGATTCGTTCCCCCTCCATGCCGCCTCGGCGACCGGATGCCCTAGCCTGGGGCTTTTCGGCGTCACCGATCCGCTGCGGCTCGGACCGCTGGCGGCCAACAGCGAGAGCATTTTTGGAAAACTCACCTTGCCGAAATCCACCCGCGAACGCCGTCGCCTAGGGCAGGAAAACATGTTGGCGCTGGATGTCGGAAAAGTGCTGGAGCGCTGCCTGTACATTCTCGCCCGCACCGCCAGGTGAAATGAACCTGCCTGAATGGCGGCCGAATGAACGATGATGTCACTCCCCCGGAGAGAAATCACGATTCCAGGCCGCCGACAATATACGAAGCGGAAAATGGACGGAGGAGAAAAGGCGTTTTTCCCCGGGGACGGACCTGGCCGGTCCCGGGGAAGATAGGAATTCAAAGCGATATGCGCCGATTGGCCAGTTTTCCTGGATCCAGCTCGCCGAAGCCCATGCCCGCAGCCAGGGGGACGTGCCAGAACTGTTCTGGAGCGCTTCCCAACAGCCGGGCGGCAGCGGCGTCGCCTGCCACGATGTCGGTCGAGAGGATCTGGCTTTTCAGCAGCCGGACATCGCCGATGTTGCGGCTTCGCGGCCCGTTCCGGCCAAGCGCCCGATAGGCGTCGATAACCGTCAGGTCCGGTTTCCGAAATGTCAGGAAATCGGCAATGCATTGCTGGAGATCGTTGCGGTGGTAAAAGCCCCGGTCCCAGACCAGACCCATGAGATTCTTGATCCCGGCGGTCATGCCGGCGCCGCCGTGATGCTTAAGGATGGGAAGGTTGACGAGGACGTCGGCGCCGAGCGCGATCTCGTGTATCCGTGCTTCCCGGAGGATTTTTCCCCCGCCCGGACGCCGAACGTAATAGTTGTCCCGGTCGGACTGCGCCACGATCGCTCCGGCTTCCCTGGCGGCGTCGCCGATGCCGCTTTCGGCATAGCAGGTCCGGAAGGATTCAATGGTGTGATCCACCACGTACACCTTGGCCGCTCCGGCTTCGAGGCAATGGCGGATTACCCGATTGACCAAGGCGGGATTGGTGGTTGCGCCCATTTCCGGACGGACGGAAAAGGAGACGTTGGGCTTTATCGCCACAGTCTGTCCCCGCTTGACGAAGCGGCCCATACCGCCCATGGCGGCGATGCCGCGATCGAACATGATCTCGGGTTCGCCATTGCGGACCGCCACGATATCGGGAAGGGCTCCGCCGTCTGCCGCGAAAACGGCTCTTGCCGGAAAGCTCGTCGGGTGGAAAAACGGCTTTCCCGCCAAGCCGAAGCCGAGGCTGGCGGCAACGGTGGTCTTGAGAAAATCGCGCCTGTTCATGCCTGTTCCCTTCAACCAGGAACGGAGATGCCGCCGTTCGAATCAATCAATTCCGCCAAAACGCTTCCGGATCAATTCCGCCAGCGCCTCCGTGGCCTGCCCGGCGTCCGGACCGATAGCGGTAATCCTGATTTTTGTCCCTCGCACGGCGCAGAGGGTCATGAGTTGCATGATGCTCTTGCCGTCAGCCATGACGCCGTTTGCCTCGACCGTAACATTCGACTGAAATTCCTTGGCTTTCTGCATGAATTGGGTGCTGGGCCGCACATGAAAACCATACTTGTTCACAATTTCGGCGTCGACCGCAAACCGCTCTTTCGCCATCCCGCCTCCTTACAAACCCTGTATTCGCTTTCAATCGGCAGCCCGTTGGGCGCGGGGAATATGCCACTTCATTATACAACTTCCCGACGGGAAAGCGAATCTTTTCCTCGTCCTCTTATTCGCTGATCGGGGAAAGGGCGATCCGGCGCGGGCGGATGGACGGGGCGCGCCGGAGGGACGCCGTTCCGCCGCCGCATGTCACATAATCAATCCATTCGACAACGCTTTTCAGGAACGGCTACAAGGGATGCCGTGCGGAAATCCGTTTTCGGGAACGGACGGGGCCATCACTCCGACGGAATTGAGATACCGCCTTCCCACACGGGATCCGATGCCGGTGGTGACGCAATAGGGAATGGTGCCGCCCCAGCCGGCAAGTTCCTCGGCGGTTATCCGCTCGCCGCCATCGGCTCCCAGCAACGTCGCCACCGTTCCCGGCGCCAGTTCCTCCTCCGGCATGTCGGTGACGTCGGCCATGGTGTAATCCATTGATACGGCACCCACCACCGGCACCCGCCGGCC
>JAITKH010000354.1 GCA_031278535.1 Planctomycetota bacterium
TCAGAGTGTCAAAAGCACCGAAGTGGCGGGCGGCCGGGGCTTCGACGGCGGGAAAAAGATCAAGGGTATCAAGCGGCACATTATAGTAGACGCCGTGGGGCTCATTTTGACAGCCGGCGTCCATACTGCGGGAATACACGATTATCAGGGAGCCCTTCTGGTGTTGCGCCCCATGTTTCCCTCCGCCTGTCCCCGGCTCGTCAAAATCCTCGCCGACGAAGGCATGATCTCCCTCGCATCAATAAGGAGTATGCTCCGCAAACTCGCGGAACGAAAAGCCGACTTCCACGAATGCGGCCTCGCATGGGGTGGGTGACTATTTAACAACACCCTCTGAAGGATATTGCCAGGTTCCGCGCGTGCAAACTTCCAGTAAAGCCGTCGTAATTTCCATGTCCGGTCGTATTGCGCGAAAACGAAATCCGCCGCCTCTTTTCACATTTCAATCGTACCTTGATCTTTTCCTCCCGCAAACCGGCGATTAGCCGGCGCAGGCGCCGGAAACGACATGGCGCCGGGCGGCTCCGGGTTGTCCGATCCGGGTGCCGGAAGAGGCATGCCGAATGTTTCGAGCCGCCGTATCGGCCTAAAACCAAGGCGTTCCGCGAAGGCCCGTCCCCCGGCATCGGCAAGGGAGAGCGAAGCCTCAATCCGGACATGGTCGCAATTGCGCCGTACCAGTTCTCCCAAGGCCAGCTCCGCCAATTTCCGGCCTATGCCCAGCCGCCGCCAGGCAGGCCGTACAGCTATATAATGCAGTTCGCCGACAAAGGGATTGACACAGGCCGCGCCGGCCAATTCCTCTCCGTCCCGGGCAAGCCAGCAGCAGTCCATAAGCCCGATGGAACTGAAATAGAAATCGTCTGCCGCCATGAATTCGTCTTCAAGGCTCGACACCGACAACCTGGCCAGGCCGGCCGCCAAGTTTTCCGGCGCCAAGGCCGGTCCATAGACTTCCAGGAGCAGCGGGCCGAGCCTGCCCTGATCCGACAGTTCAGCCCGTCCAAAAATAATCCGCTCCGCCGCACTGGGCAAGGGGGTCAGACCTCCTTGGGATTGACGAACGGCATCATCTTTCGGAGCTTCCTTCCGATTGTTTCAACCGGGTGGGAATGATCGCGTTCGCGCATTTTCTTGAGGACCGGGGTGTTGACCAGGCATTCAAGGAGCCATTCGCGGGCGAAAGAGCCGTTTTGTATTTCTTCCAAAACCTCGCGCATGGCCTCGCGCGAGGCCTCGCCCACGACCCGGGGGCCGCGGGTGTGGCCGCCGTACTCGGCGGTGTCGGAAACGGAATAATTCATGTAACTGAGCCCGCCCTGGTAAAAGAGATCCACGATGAGTTTCAATTCGTGCAGTACCTCGAAATAGGCGATTTCCGGCTGGTAGCCGTTGTCAATCATGATTTCGAAGGCGCTGCGCACCAGTTCCGACACCCCGCCGCAGAGGACGGTCTGCTCGCCGAAAAGGTCGGTTTCGGTCTCCTCCCGGAAAGTGGTCTCGATGATCCCCGCCCGGGCGCCGCCGATTCCCAGGCCGTAGGCCAAGGCGATTTTCTGGGCATTTCCGGAATAGTTGTTGTGAATGGCGACCAGGCAAGCGACGCCGGCCCCCTTCTCGAACTCCGAACGGACCAGATGTCCCGGGCCTTTCGGGGCGATCATGGAGACATCGACCTGGTCGGGCGGGGCGATCTGGCCGAAGTGGATGTTGAAGCCGTGCGAAAACATGAGCGTTTTCCCCTCCTTCAGGTGGGGGAGAATGTCCTGTTTATAGATCGCGGCCTGGTATTGGTCGGGCGCCAGCATCATGACGATATCCGCCTGTTCGGCCGCCTCGAAAGCCGAATGCACATTGAAGCCGTGTTCTTCCGCGAGGTGCGCGTTCCGGCTGCCCGGGCGGTTGGCGACCAACACCCTGAAGCCGGAATCCCGGAGATTCTGGGCGTGGGCGTGCCCCTGCGATCCGTATCCGATGATGGCGATGGTCTTGTCCTCGAGAATGCCCCGATCCACGTCCTTTTCATAATAAATGGTTGCCATGCCTTCGCTCCTGTAGAGGCGACCGGTTACGAAACCGCGCCAATATCCAAAAAGATTTCCCCCCGGTTGACACGCCGGGCCGGGAAAAGGGATACAGTATAATCGCGCCGGCCAATGCGGTCAAGATGCGGCGATTCGACTCGCCAGATTGTCCGGGTACGATTCGGGAGGAGCCGTTACGCGGCGTCTTTCCTGAACGCCTTGACTGGCGACATTTCCGAATGTGTCCAGTGGCCACCCGTCGCATACGGCTATTATTGGCGCCTCCGGCCGAAGGTGTGCGGGCCGCTTCTCTTCACAATCCCGAGCGTCCAGGGAGGTTCGCCCGTCGTTTTCTCGAAAATGGCCTATTCGGCATCGCCCAGGTCGGCATCGTATTGTCGGCGTCCCATAATTGTCCGCCAGCAGAAGGTGAAAGCCCGGAATAATAATGCATACGCCATCACCTTACAGTCAATATAAATGTCAACAGACTCGTAGACTCCTCTCTTGACATCATGATTCGTAGTTGGTATCATGTTTCATCAGCAATCCTGTCCTGACCGATCCGATGATGTTTTACAAGACGCGGGCCGTTCTGGAATTGACGACGGAAAATAGTTTGATCACTTTGAACATATTGTTTCTGAGCGAGTTAAATTGATGGGACGGTACCATGATGCCCAAATTCCCCCCGTGTCTGGTTGTATCGATGCCGAAGACATCGACAAGGAGGGAAGCAAAGGCGGGCATGCGGAGAAGGAGATCCGTATAAATCAACTTCTTGCATTCAAGCATATTATAACTTGATAAATCATCAACGCAGTACTGGAATATCTGTTGTGCGGTCTTGTTTTTCG
>JAITKH010000364.1 GCA_031278535.1 Planctomycetota bacterium
GCCTTGGCTATTTCCACCATTTGGCGCTGGGAGACGCCGAGTTCGCGGACCGGCCTTCCCACATCCGTCTTCAGCCCGACATGGGACAGGGCTTCGCGGGCGTCGGCATGGAGGGTACGCACGCTCATCAGTCCGAACCGGGTTTTCTCCCTGCCGAGGAAGATGTTTTCAGCGACCGACAGGTGCGGCGCCTGGCTGAAATGCTGATGGATGATGGCGATGCCAAGCTTTTGGGCGTCCCGCGCACCGGCGATTTTTACCGGAATCCCGTCCAGCCGCACTTCTCCAGCGTCCATGGAGCAGGCGCCGGCCAGGATTTTCACAAGGGTGGACTTGCCCGCCCCGTTAGCTCCCATCAGGACGTGGACCTCGCCGCGCCGGAGATCGAAATCGACGTCCCGCAAGGCATTGACGCCGCCGAAACTCTTGCGGATGCCCAGCATCTCCAGCAACGGCGCGGGTGATTCCATCTCCTCCCGCATGCAAAAAATCCCCTCTCCTTGAGAATTTTCAGAACGGCGTTGGCTCAAAATGCTATCGTTTTGGTCAAGTCAAGCGCCCCGATCGGCGACAATTCGCCGATGAGCGGCCTGCCGTAACGAAGGAAAGCTTCGGTCACGTCGTTCTTTTCCGGCGAAATGAACTCGGGCGGCATCCGTCTGGTCTTTCCAGCCACGTTCTTCAAGGGGACCAGCCGATAATCGGCCTTGTAGGGATTGTCCGAAACGCGGACGATGGCGCAGGAGCCGTCGATATTGCCGGATTGGGCCTGGACAGCGGCAAAGTGCCCGAGAGCCAGCGCCTCGGCGCGATCCACCGGGCTCTGATCCGGAAAGGAACGCTGCACATAGCCGAAGGTGTCGCCCCGGGCGCGAAGCTTTTTCACCACGCCGTCCTTTTCCAGGCGCTGTTTCAGGAAATCGACCAGCTTGTCGGCCAGGGCGCCGGTTCCGGACAACTGGATATTGCCGTGGCTGTCCTTCTCCAGGGCGCCGCCGGCCGACAGAACCTGCAGGATGGGCGTGCGGTTTTCGTCCTCGATGCCCTCGGAAACTGCGACGACGCAACGTCCCAGCCGCGTGTGGACGGCGGCGACGTCCCGGGCGAACGCGTCCAGGCTGAAGGGATGTTCGGGGAGATAGACGAGATGCGGACCGTCGTCCGGGGTCGTGCGGCCGAGGGCGGAGGCGGCGGTGAGGAAGCCGGCATGGCGGCCCATGCAAACGCCGATGTAGAGGCCGCCGAAACACTGGTTGTCGAGGTTGACGCCCCGGAAGGCGTTGGCGACATAGCGGGCGGCGGAACCGTAGCCCGGGGTGTGGTCGTTTTCCATCAGGTCGTTGTCCACGGTCTTGGCGACATGGAAGACGCGCAATTCGAATTCGCGATCGCGGGCGGCGTCGTTGATGATGTCCAGCGATTCGGAGGTGTCGTTGCCGCCGATGCCGAAGGCGTAGTGGATGTTGTGCTTGAGGAAGACGTCGAGCATGCGCACGTTGTCCTCGGGCGTGGGTTTCCTTCGGGTGGAACGGAGTTGCGAGGCGGGAGTATAGCTGATATCCTCGAGCGTCTTCGCGGTCTGCGCCATCAGATCGACGAATTTCTCCTTCATGATGCCGTCGATGCCGTTGACGGCGCCCCAAATGTCGGATATGTCGTGGTTGAGCATCAGGCCCTGCACCACGCCGACCCAGGAAGCGTTGATCACGGCGGTCGGTCCGCCTTGAGTGAAGATTACCGCCCTGCCCTTGATGGTGCTTGCCATGGCATGACTCCTGTCCGTTTTTCCGTAGCGATGAAGAAATCGCACAAAACGCCTAACCGCCGGTGGTCTGAAAAAACTGATCCTGCGGATGCCGAAGCTCGCTTTCCCCGGAATCAGCCTTCGATGCCGAAGGGGAATTCACTTTCCCGGAGGCGGAACCAGGCAAACCGGGGACACTCCCCGCAAAGTCCGCATCACAATGAAACCTTACGGAACACTAGGCATTCCGGCGCGGCCGACACGACTCGGATGAACCGGATGAAAACGATAGCAAAAATCGGATTGGACGCAAGTTTTTTCCTGTGCGCCGATCCGGATGGCGATTCCGTTTTTTGCCGCCCTATCTGCGCCAGAATTCCGGAAAGCAGAGAACAAACAGGGTGAACAGCTCCAGTCTTCCCAACACCATGTCCAGGCTGAGAATCCACTTGGCGAGAAGGGGAAGGTGCCGGAAATTCTCCGTCGGGCCGACGCTGCCGAATCCCGGTCCCACGTTGGAAAGGCAGCTGAGGGCAGCGCTGGCCGCGGTGGCGACGTCCACCCCGGCCGCCGCCAGCAGGAGGGAGGAAACCATCCAGATGAGGAAAAAGAGGACGGCGAAACCGACGCAGCCGTCGATGACGTTCCTGGGCAGGGCCGATCCGTTGAACTTGGTCAGGCGGACGGCGCTCGGATGCACAAGCCGGAATACCTCGCGGTACAGAAGTTTTCCCAGCACCAGCACCCTCATGCACTTGATTCCGCCGGAAGTCGATCCGGCCGATCCGCCGAGCAGCATCAGAATCACCAGCAGCGTCTGGCAGAGCGGCGCCCATGCCTCATAGTCGGCGGTAACGAAACCGGTGGTGGTCATGATTGAGACGATCTGGAAAGCGGCCGCCCGCAGGGCCGGCTCGAATTCCAGGCCGCCGATCAGCAGACTGGCGGTTGTGATCGCGGTTGCCGCCGCCGCAATCAGTGCGTACAGCCGGAATTCCTCGTCCGCAAGGAACGCTTCGGCCTTGCCCCGCAACAGATTGAAGTGAAGGGAGAAGTTGATCCCGGCCATAAGCATGAACAGGATGCAAATCCATTGCGAATAGGCGCTGAAACCGCCAAGGGATGCGTTCCGGGTGGAAAAGCCGCCCGTGGCCACGGTGGCGAAAGTGTGCGCCAGGGCCTCGAAAAAATTCATGTCGCCAAAAAGCAGCAGGCAGGTCATGACGGCTGTCATCGCCAAGTATACCCGCCAGAGCACCGCCGCCGTGTCCCTGAGGCGCGGCGTGAGCTTGTCGGAATCGGGCCCCGGAACCTCGGCGCGATACAATTGCATTCCCCCGACCCCGAGGTACGGAAGAATCGCCAGGGACAGGACGATAATCCCCATCCCGCCCAGCCAGTGCGTCATGCCGCGCCACAGCAGCAGGCTTGGCGCCACGCTCTCCACGTTGGCCAGTACGGACGACCCGGTGGTGGAAAAGCCCGAGAAAGATTCGAAGGCCGCGTCGGTGAAGGTGGAAAAGACGCCGCCCAGCAGGTAGGGAAGGCCTCCCAGCAGCCCGACCACCAGCCAGCCTCCGGCAACCGTGGCCACTCCTTCCCGGGCGTCCAGTGCCTGGCCATGAGAGAAATCGCTCCGAAACAGCCACGTGAGGACGAACCCAATCGCCAGAAGAATCAATTGTGATGAGAGAAGGGGGCGGAATCCGGCGTCGGCGTGGCGGAGGGAATACAGGAGAGGCAACGCCATGCTGGCGCCGGTCGCGAGAATCAGGAAACCGATGATATGGAGAATCCATTTCAGCCGCATGCTTCACCCGGATTCCGCTATTTCCGTCCCAGAAGGCTTGATCCCACCCAGGCGAGACGAGTGCGGTCACAGAGAAGCGTCAGGCAATCGCCGGCCTTCAGGATCGTGTCGCCGCGCGGAATGAACGCTTCGTCCCCCCGAACCACCGCCAGCAGGTTTATGCCGGCCGGAAAGGCAAGGTTCCGGATAGGCTTGTCCAAAAGTTCCGACCCGTCGCGGAGCGCCCCTTCCAACATCTCCACATTCTCGTCCTGCGTCGCCAGAGACGAGAGGCGCAGACCCCGCCGCAGGAAGCGAATGACCGAGTTGGATGCCGCCAGGCGCGGATTGACGCTCAATCTGAGGCCGATGGCCCTGACGATCGGCATGTAGGCGTTCTTGTTGACTCTGGTGATGGTGTTGGGACAGCCCAGCGACTTGGCGAGAAGACAGATCAGGATGTTCGTCTCCTCGTCGCCGGTAAGGGCTATGGTCATATCGCTGCCGCCGATGTTTTCGCCCAGCATGAAACGCCGGTCAGTGCCGTCCCCGACCAGGACGGCGGCATTAGACAGCCGCCCGGCCAGGAAAACGCAGCGCTTTTCGTTGGAATCGATCAGCTTTATCCGCAGATCGCGTTTGTCCAGGCCTTCCGCCAGCCGGAGCCCGATATCGCCGCCTCCGACTATGGTAATATACCGCACCGGCGGCGTTTCGGTTCCGGTTATGGCCAGGACCGTTGCCATGCTTTCCTCCAGGCAGACGAAATACACCACGTCCCCCGCCTGGAAAATCTCCCCCGCCTGCGGTATCATCAGCCGTTCCCGGCGGAGAATTCCGCCAACCCGCAGGCCCCGATCCGGCGTCACATCGGGAAAGTGCGCCAATGTTTTTCCGATAAGCGGGCCGGCAAGGATTTCGACAGCGAGGATCTTGATTCTACCCTCCCCGAATTCACCGTAGTCCACCGCCCGGGGCAGGGCTATCATCGTTTCGATGCTTTTCACCACTTCCGCGTCCGGGTTGATGACGGCCCGGAGATTGAGAAGGTCGGGCCCCATGATCTCCCGCAGGCTGGCGAGCTCGTCGTTGCGAATTCGCGCCAGCTTGACCGGGGCGGGATTACCGGAATTGGCGATAAGGCAGGCGAGCAGGTTGACCTCGTCGCTGTTGGTGACGGCGATTACGGCTTCGGCCCGCTCCAGTCCGGCCTGGTTCAGGACGGCGGGGCTGACCACCGAGCCGTACAGCGTCTGGACGTCCAACTGCGTCTGCACGGCCTGCAGCCTCTTGCGGTTGCGATCCACCAGGACCACCTGGCGTCCGTCCCGGGCCAGGCGTTCGGCGATGTTGAAACCGACCTCGCCGGCGCCAAGGATGATCACGCCTTTTTCAGGGCTGTCGACGGAATTGCCCAATAAAGTCATTTTCCCGCTCCCTTGGCGGGCGGATGCGCAACCGTTGTCGCTCCGCAACGACAATTCGAAATGAATGATACCGCAAACCCGGACGGTTGCCAACTGAAACCCGCCGTATGCGCCCGAAAAACCGCAGCGCGGTTCCTTCCGAGGCATGTCAATGCGCACGCTTTTTTGGCTCATGTTCCCTATCCCGGAGACGCCGGTCCCGAGCAGCGCTTCTTCGGGAATGGATGTTTTTACCGGGGTTTTGCAAAACATCGATTGAACCTTAAAAGAAACCGGGCACGGCGTCGTTTGAGTTCCGCGGACTTCTGATCCGTTGCCAATCCCCGCGTCTTTCCGTATAATAGCGGGCGGCTCGATCCGTCACTGTTCCGCGACAGCGCCAACGGGTTCCCGGGATGCCGGGGAGAAGGGGGAACCGCGTGTACGACACACAGAACGGGGTGATGCATCCGCATGATTTGCTGGTGCGGAATGTTTTGGGCGACGCGGAGTTAGCTGCGGACCTGTTCCGGCACTATTTGCCTCTGGACCTGGTCGCGAATCTGGACTTGAGCCAGTTGCGCCGCGAGACGGTCGAGTCGATCGACCCGGGTTTGTCGGAATTATTGTGCGATTTGCGCTTTTCCGGAAAATTCAGGGATGGCGGCCGGGATTTGCGGGTATTTCTGTTCCTTGAACACCAATCGCGCCCGGATCGGTTCATATCTTTCCGTTTGCTTGAATATGTGTGCGCCGCCTATCGCGCCCACCTCGCAACCTTCGGGAAAAAAGGCGAATCGGCGACATTTCCCTATCCGCTGGCGGTGGTGCTGCATCACGGCAGGAGGCCGTGGAAAAAAGTGGCGCCCATGAGCGAGTTGATCGATGTCGGGGAGGGCGTTCCGAAGGACATTTTGTCGTTCCCGGTTTTCCTGGTGGACCTGGCGCGGATTCCCGGGGACCGGCTGCGGGGTCATCCCGCCGTATGCGCGGTGCTTGAGATTCTGCAGTCTGCGTCGATGGGGCTTTTGCCTGAACGCGCCGGCGGTATTTTCGGGCGTTTGCGGAGTCTTCGCGGCGACCGCCGTTTGAAGGATTGGGCATATTCCCTGGGCAAGTATTATGCCAGCGTCCAGGGGCGGATAAAGGGCACTGTCGACGACTTGACGGATATTCTGCATGCCGCATTGGGAAAGCGGGAGGCGAAAAAAATGGGACTCACGATTGCCGATGAACTCAGGCTGGAAGGCAGGGCGGAAGGCAGGGCGGAAGGCAAGGCGGAATCAATTCTGGCTGTACTCGAAGTGCGTTTTGGTCCGGTTCCCGCCGGTATTAAAAAGAGGGTGGAATCCATGAGGAACGCGAAACAGCTTGAAAAGGCGCTCAGGCTGTGCGCCATCAGCGAAAACCCGAAAGCGTTTGAAAAAGCGCTCTGATTGCCGTTCATATGCGTT
>JAITKH010000208.1 GCA_031278535.1 Planctomycetota bacterium
CGGCTTGCGGTAATCCTCCGGGGCATACTGGACAGGTGGCGCGAAAGCGATGAGGCCGCGGCCATCGCCCGGACGTGGACCGAGCAAACCGACAGGATGGCCAGGGAGCGCTTGCAGGATTTCCAAAAGTCCACTGTTTATGATTAATTATAAATCGTTAGTTTTTCATGTATTGTTATCTTTTATGACACTTGACAGCATCGCCGAAGGGCTCATTTTAAAAATTGGTGCCGGGAGTGGGACTTGAACCCACACGACCTTGCGGTCACGGGTTTTTGAAACCCGCGCGTATGCCATTCCGCCATCCCGGCACATCGCGCTTAGTATCGATATGGGCTTCGCATTTGTCAAGCAAATGTCGCGCTAAGATGGAAAACTATACCTTTCTTCCGTAATCCGACGGTCCGGGAGACTTCGTAAAGCCTTATTTTGGCGATGGTCCGAGAAGCAGAAAAAACTCCGGGTTTTTCCCCTTGCCACCGAGGAAGGGAGTTGCTTCGGGGCCGCGCAGCGTGAACCCCAGGGTCAGGGCGACCCGACCCACTTCCCCCACAATGCGCCCCAGGGCCGAGTCCCGGACACGTCCGCGGCCTTTTTCCATTTCTGCCGGCGCCGCTTCGTATTGCGGCTTCAGAAGGCTGAGGATAAAACCTCCCGGCGCCAGCAGCGATGCGGCCCTGGGAAGAATGAATTCCTGGCGAGTCCATCCCACATCCGAAGTGACGATTTCCACCTTCTCCGGCAATTCGACATGGAGGGCGTTTGTCCGTTCGTGAAGCACAACCCTCGGATCGTTCCTTAGCTTCCAGGAAAAAGTGCCATAGCAGGTGTCCACGGCATGGACGCGTTTGGCGCCTGCCTGAAGCAGGGCGTCGACGAATCCGCCGACATGGGAGCCGAGATCGCAGCACACCCGGCCGGCAGGATTAAGTCCGGACCAGGCGAGAGCCCAGGCCATCTTCTCGCCGCCCCGGCCTACGTAAGGCATAACGCCTTCCGTATGCCGGACAACGCCTCCTCCGTCGCCCGTCGACCGCGATCAAACGCCTCGTCCACGCGGCTAAAATCGCCCCAAAAAATGTCGGAAACGTCAATTTCCAGGCAATAGTCGGCCGTTTTCGCCTCGGCGGCGGTTAGGATTGCGCTTTGGACAGACATCAGGCGGCGCGCCACATCGAAACCGCTTCCACATTTCAGACCCTTTTCCAGAGGCGCGGAAATATCCACCGCCAGCACTTTTTCCGCTCCCAGCCGCTGGCAAAGCCCGACTGGGAGCGGAGAAACCGGGGCGGCGTCGGCATATTGGCGGCCGTCCAGCGTGAAAGGGGCGAAAACCAGACCTATCGCCACCCCCGCCTTGAGAGCCGGAGCCAAGGGCCCGGAGACGAACTCCTCCACTTTTCCCCCGGTCAGATCGATGGCGTTGACGCCGAAGGGGAGAAGAAGATTTTCAAAAATTCGGCCGTCCCCGAAGAAATAATCTATTGCCCGATCAACAGGGTTGAAACTCTTGAGTCCCAACCGGAAGGATACGGCGGCGACGACGCCGGCGGTAGCAGCTTTCCGGGCAAGGTTGCCGAAGAAACTGGATCGGCTGTGCAAACCGTCGCTCCGAGCCGGCCGGGAACGGCCGAAAAGGATGGAAGAGCGGAAATAGGCAAGCGTTTCCGGGAAAAACTCCGGCGCATCCGGGCGTGCGGCATACAGGGCACCTAACATCCCTCCCATGCTGGAACCACTAACGCAGGAAGGCCGGAGTCCCGCTTCAGCCAGCCGGGATAGTACCCCGAGATGGGCGAAGGCCCTGCCGCCGCCGCCGCCAAGAGCTATGCCAAACCCAGATACGCTGCCGCCGGACATGCCGACGCTTCACTTTCCCGCCGAACGGCGGCCGGCAAGAAAAGCGCGGAAAGCCTGGGCGGCGGCGGCGGCGAGCAGATCGCCGCCGTTCCGCATGGCCTCTTCCAAGGTTATGGGACCTGGACAAAGTGAAAAGCAGGCGTCGATACCGATTTCATGAAGGTTGGAAACGTTTCCCGCCACTCCGCCGGCAAGGGCGAGGCAGGGAACGTTCTTTCGCTTGGCCCGTCCGCCCACTCCGGCCGGTCCCTTGCCGAATGCTGTCTGGAAATCGATTTGTCCCTCGGCGGTGACGGCCAAGTCCGCCCCTTCGAGCGCCTTGTCGATGCCCACCATATCCAACACCACGTCCACGCCCGGCCGTAGGCTTGCCCCCGCAAAAACGGCAAGACCGAAACCAAGGCCGCCGGCGGCGCCGGCGCCGGCCATGTTGGCGATGTCCGCGCCAAGATCCGCCTTGGCACACTCGGCCAAATTGGCGAGGCCAGCGTCGAGAAACTCCACGTCCTTGGGAGACGCTCCCTTCTGTGGGCCATAAACAGCCGCCGCTCCGCGCGGCCCGCAGAGCGGGTTGTCCACGTCGCAAACCGCCTCGAAGACGATTTCGTCGGGATCGAATTTCCTGCCGGAAACGTCGATTTTCCGGATCACTGCGAGATCCTCGCCGATGGGTCGGACCTCCTTTCCAGTTTCGTCCAGAAATTTGACTCCGATGGCTGCGGCGAAACCGATACCCCCGTCGTTGGTGGCGCTGCCGCCGATGCCGACGACGACATGCCTGGCGCCCTTGGCGATAGCCTCAAGCGCGAGTTCGCCGGTTCCCCGGGTGGTGGTGACCCTAGCGTTCCGCTGCTCTGGCTTGAGAAGCGCCAAGCCGCTCGCCCGTGCCATCTCGACGACCGCCGTACCGGTTTCGGGTATGAAGAGATACTGCGCCTCACGGGGTTCCCCCAGCGGTCCGGTGACGGAGATAGAGACGATATCGCCGCCGAAGACGGAATGGAAGACGTTGAAGAGGCCGTCGCCGCCGTCGGCGATGGGTACATGCACAGTTTCCGCGTCCGGCTGTACGGACTTGACGCCCTTGGAAATGGCTGCCGCCGCCTCGGCGGCGGTGAGGCTGTCCTTGAAGGCATTCGGGGCGACGACGATTTTCATGACTGCTCCTCTTGCGGCTCCATCCCCATAACAGCAAACAGAATGGCGGGAACTTCCCTTCCTTGACGGATGACAGTAATGATATGGAGCCAAGGGTATTAGTCAACTCGTAACTACAATATTCGGGCAATTTGATTTTCCCCTCAGCCTCTTTCAGTGGACTTTTGGAAATTTTGTGGCTGTAATTTCCGGCAAAGGTTGAAAAGCGGCATGGCGATTCTTTTCCCTGGTGTTGATAAAACGCCTTGTAAAAGGAGGTCGCCATGCCAGAACTTCCACGGGTCATTGGATTCATGAGCGTACCCGGACCGGTTTTCACCAAACCTGCCTGCATCATCTTCATCCGTCTCGTCGCGGGATGGATACTCCGCCCAGCCAGACGCGCCATTACCGGAATGGATCCTTTTGCCGACCCGAAGCGCGAAAGCCGCGTTGATGTCTACCACTACTTTTTCCGCGCCGCCTCCTGGCTGCCATGCGAGG
>JAITKH010000051.1 GCA_031278535.1 Planctomycetota bacterium
ATACAACGAAAATTTCCTATTTTATGCGACTTTTTGAAGATTTTTGCCCCTTTTTCAGGGACGACTAAATAGCGCGAAAAACGCTAATCCTAATCCCATCCACGCCGCGAGCAATGGCATATCAGTCAAGTGCAGCCTGAAACGAAGCCAAAAAGTTGCGCATACGCCCATGATCATGAACGACAGGACGGGCATGGGGGACACGCCATATCCGCCGCCCGCCCTGGCGGATTCGCAGAGCATCGACAGACAGGTGGAAAGAAGAGTGCCGCAAATAACCGCGAGGATATGGCGTTTCAAGGAAAGAATCAACGGCGAATCCTTTATCGCCTCGTAGTAATTCATTATTATCAGGGCGAGCGAGCAGCAGGCGCCGGACGCCACCATGGAACAAAGCGCCGCCACGAAGACGCCGAAGACCGGCGACGCACGCTCCTGGCCCCAGACAAAACCGATTGCCGCCGAAATTTTCACCAGTATCGGTCCGGGCAATGCGTTGGCCACAGGGATGATCCAGTTGTAGAATGTCTCGGCCGGAACCCGTCCGCTCTGCACGAAAATGCCGTCGGCAACCGCCACGTAGCCCTCTCCGCCGCCGAAAGAGGTGATGGAAGAGATGAAGACGTCGCCCATGAGGGAAAAGCATTCCAGGATGGGAGGGAAGATTCCCGAAATGATCCCCACCAGCATCAATAGGACAGGCGAAGCCACATGGAAAAATATTGATTTCTTGATTGCATTTTGCATCTCCAGCGAAACTGAACGGGCGACAGTGCCCTTCCGCAGGCGCCAGCATATAAAAAGAGACGACAGGAAATAAATCGATGCCAAGACGCGTACCGCGCTGGCCGCCGGCCAGCCCCTGACCGCTTCGCCGCAGGCCAACAGGTATAGCGCCCCGACCGCCATTTCAGGAAAGCGCAACCTGCCCAGTAACTGGCGGTGGAAAATAAGATAAAACGCCAACAGGATTGTCGGAAGAATGGAGACGTTGAAAACGGAACTTCCCAGGGCCTTGGGAGGCAGCCCGGCAA
This sequence comes from Planctomycetota bacterium, assembly GCA_031278535.1. Lineage (GTDB taxonomy): Bacteria > Planctomycetota > SZUA-567 > SZUA-567 > SZUA-567 > JAJBSZ01. The sequence continues at coordinate 1,035 of JAITKH010000051.1, forward strand.
GCAATTCAATCATCTCTCTGATTCGTCCTTCGCCGGTGACGGCGAAAGCCAGGAGGCAAATGACAGTATTGGCCCTGATCCGGCTCAGGAGCACCGTTTCCCTTACATAGTCCAGAAGCAGAAAGATGATGAAGACGCCAATGCCTATCCCGGCCTGGGTCAAACGCTTGATTGCCCCCTGTCCGAGGAGTGGGAAAGAGGCCAGGACGAGGATGGTGGCGATCGTTCCCGGCAGGAATACGCCGTATGCTCCAAGCAGGGAAGTGGCACCGCCGGAAAGACGGCAGCCGCACGTCGCCCCAAGCTTCACCGGCAAGGTGCCCGGCGTGATATTGGCGATAAGCGTATGCTTGAGGTATTCATCGTCGGACATCCATTGGCGCTCAGCCACCAGTTCCTTGCGGACGATTGGTATGAGGGCGCTGCCGCCGCCGAATCCGACGCAGCCACTCTTTAGAAACGACAGCCAGATGCGGAGTAAATTCATTGTCCTCCGCCCGCGATCCGGAGGGAATCCGGATTTTTCCAATCTTCGCCAAGGCGCGAAAGCGCCTCCTTGTCACGACCCGTCCACCGCCAGTTGGCGCAATCAGGCGTTAATCCGGACCACCGCCTTCAAATGCCGACCCGGCCGTTCCGCCAGATCCCGAATCAAATCCGGCGCCCCGTCCAGGGGGACGATGGAGGTTATCAACTCGGTCGCCCTTACCGCACCGCTGCCAATCAATTCGATGGATTCCAGGAATTCGTGATTGCTGTTGCGGGAGCCGAGGAGATTCAATTCCTTGCGAATGTACCAGGATACATCTATGGAACAGACCGTTTTGGGCCATCCCACAAACACCACCCTGGCGCCGTGGCGCACGCAATCCGCCAGGCACTCCACCACTGGAACGGCTCCAGAACAGTCGATGGCAATCGACGGCAAGGAACCGTCAAGGACTTTCAGAAGCAAGCCCGGCAAATCCTCCCGGGAATTGTTACATAGCAATTCGAAGCCCAGACGGCGGCATACATCGAGACGTTCCTCCATCGGATCGGCAATGATCGGCAGGGCGCCGTAAGCGCGGGCAACCAGGGCGGCAAGTATGCCGATGGGTCCGGCCCCGGCCACCAGCACCCGTTCGCCTTTCTTGACGCCGGCGCGATGATTGGCGTGGATGCCTATGGAAAGCGGCTCGATCATGACGGCCTGTTCCCAGGACATATCGCCTGGTATTCGGTGCAGGAGCGGGACGGGGTGGGAAAACAAGGTCGCCATCATGCCCGGGCGGTGGACTCCGCAGGTTTGCAGCGAAACACAGTTGTTGCAGCGGCCTTCCCGGCAGGAATGGCATTCGCCGCACGTGATGTACGGCTCCAGGCTCACCCGATCGCCCACCCGGAACCCCCCGGCGTCTTCGCCGATTGCCTTGACGACGCCGACGGCTTCGTGTCCTACCCCGAGGACGGGGTATTTCACCACCGGGCTCACCCCTTTGAACCCTCCCACCTCGGTACCGCAAACTCCGCACAATTTGATTTCAACCAGCGCCTGGCCGTCCGCAAGTACCGGATCCGGCAATTCCTTTACATAGATTTTATACGGTTCCTCAAGACATACCGCTCTCATCGCAGCCTCCTCTGGCCGCCACCATTCCCGGCGCGGCCGTTCATTTTTTCATCCTGAGATGCACCGCCGCTCCG